>JBDNIB010000927.1:0-3130 GCA_041688535.1 Prosthecobacter sp. | reverse complement strand
TAGATTGTCTCTAATTAAGCATTTGAAACATCGAAATTGCCAAATGAGTCGTTTCATGTCCCGTTGCAATAAGCAGATGGCACTCCCTCCTCCGACAGTCAAACCCAGCACACTCGCCCAACTCGCCGCCATCACCGGCAGTGACTTCGATCATGAGCGTGCGCGCATCGCCGTTCAAAATGCCACCGGAACGGATGCAGAACCGCTCAGTCAGCTCGTTGCGGCGGCGGCGGAGGTTTATATGCATGTTTCGCCGGCGCGCATGCCCCTCGCGGAGTTAGTCTGGCAGGCGCATGACGACACCCCGGTCGTGATCTGGCATGCCGCAGAATCACGCTGGGTGGTGATCACCTTCGCCGGTTGGCTCAAGCTGCGGGTCGCAGATGGTGATGACCCCACCCACCGCCTGACCATGTCGCGTGCCGCGCTGGTGCGTCAGCTCGGTTTGAACAGCGTGAATGACGTGGTGGAGGCCGGTATCGTGCATGCGGAGCGTCCGGCTCAGGTCATGAGCGCGCATGGAGACGCGCATGCGCACATCAGCCCCGCCAAACGTTTCCTGGGGCTGCTCAAGGTCGAACGGCAGGATGTCCGTACGCTGCTGATTTTTTCCGTGTTCTCCGGCATCCTCTACCTAGCCGTGCCGCTCGCCGTGGACGCCGTGGTGAGTAATCTGGCCTTCGGCAGTCAGCAGCAGCCCTATGTGCAGGCGCTGGTGGTGCTCTCACTCGCGCTGTTCGCCTGTCTGGCACTGCAGGCCGTCGTCACCGGCTTCCAGTATTACATCTCCGACATCATCCAGCGCCGCATCTTCGTGCGCACCGCCTCCGACCTCGCCTACCGCCTGCCACGCGTCAAGGCGGAGGCCTTGGACGACGTTCATGCGCCCGAATTGGTGAACCGCTTCCTTGATGTCGTCACCGTGCAAAAAAGCACCGCGCTGCTGCTGCTCGATGGGGTGAACCTCGTCTTCAGTACGCTCATCGGCATGCTGCTGCTCGCGTTGTATCACCCGCTGCTGCTCGTCTTCGTCGCGGTGATGTTGGTGCTGATCGTTCTCATCCTCTGGCTGTGCGGGCGCGGTGCTGTGCGCACCAGCATCGAGGAATCCATGATGAAATACGACTTGGTGAACTGGTTTGAGGAGATCGCCCACTTCCCCTTTCTGTTCAAAGGCCCCGGCGGCTACGGCATGGCTTATGAGCGGGCCAATCAGCTCGCCACCGGTTACGTCTTGGCACGGGCGCAGCACTTCCGCCTGCTCATGCGCCAGATTGCGGGCCTGCTGACGCTGCAGGTCTTTGCGGCGGCGTCCTTGCTGGTGGTCGGCGGCTGGCTCGTCATTAGCCAGCAGATCACGCTGGGCCAGCTCGTCGCTAGCGAGCTGATCATGAGCGCCATTGTTGCCTCGCTCTCGAAGCTCGGCAAAAAACTCGAGGCTTGGTACGACGCCATGGCCGCTATGGACAAGCTGGGCCACATCTTCGACCTCGAAATCGAGCGTGAGGACGGCGAGCAGCCGGTCAAACGCGCAGACGGTGCCGAAATCATCGCTAAACGACTCACCTTCGGGTATGGCGACGGCGAGCCGCTGTTTACGGAACGCAGCTTCACCATCCAGCCGGGTTCGAGCGCGGCCATCGTCGGCCCGCACGGAGCTGGGGTCAGCTCGCTACTCGACATTTTTTTTGGCCTGCGCCAGCCCACGGGCGGCTTCGTGTCCGTTGACGGTCTCGACCTACGCAGTTGGTATCTCGAAGCCCTGCGTGAAAGCGTGCAACTGCTCCGTCGTGATGAGATCGTGGACGCCACCATCGTCGAAAATCTCCGCCTCGGCCGGGTGGACATCGGCATGGATGAAATCCGCGCCGCACTCGCCCGCATCGGGCTGCTCGATGATCTGCTACAGCGCCCCGAGGGCATCAATCTCCGCCTCAAAATCGGCGGAGCGCCGCTGTCCGGCAATCAGCGCACGCGGCTGCTGTTCGCCCGTGCGCTGGTGCAGCGTCCGCGATTGCTGCTCATCGACGAACTGCTGGATGGCCTCGACAACGTCTCATTCGAGCAACTTACCGCCGCCATTCTCGATCCATCCTTGCCGTGGACGGTTATCCTCACCTCACGGGATGCCGCTGTGGCGAAACATTGTGATCAAATCATCGCACTCGCCCCTAGCCATCGCTTGGATGGCTTGCCATCCCCATCCTGATGACTGACATCTCTACCGCCCCGCCACTGCCCGCTCTCAGCCTCGCTGGTAGCGCTAAGTTCACGCGCCTTTTCAGTCGTCTGTTGCTGCTTGGCTTCGTGGCACTCATGGTTGGCCTGCTCTTCCTGCCTTGGCGGCAGTTCGTTGGCGGATCAGGCCGCGTCATCGCCTTCAATCCGCTCGACCGCCGCATCAACGTCGAGGCACAGGTCTCCGGCCGGGTGAAGCACCTGCACGTCGGTGAAGGTCAGCGCGTGAAGAAGGGTGACGTTATCGTCGAGATCCAGGACAACGACCCCAATCTCATCGCTAACCTGAAAGCGCAGCGCGAAGCCATCGAAAGCCGCCGCGATTTCGCCCTTGGCCGGGTCGAGTCGCTCATCGCGCAAATCACGCAGCAGGAACTCGCCAAGACGCAGGCCATTGACTCCGCGCAGCAGCGTGTCGCCGCCGCCAAAATCACCGCTGAAACCGCTGTGCTCAATTTCACTCGCACCGAGGCATTGCATGCGAAAGGACTCGCCTCGCAGCGTGATTTTGAACTCGCCACCCTCGCCCGTGACTCCTCCAGCGCCGATTTAAAATCCGCCGCCGCCACACTGAAGCGCACCAGTAACGACTTTGACGGCACCATCGCCTCCACTCATGCTTCTAAAGGCTCCGCGCACAGCGAAGTCGCCGGGGCGGAGCGTGATCTCTCCGTCATTGATGTGCAGATCAATCAAAACCTCCGCCAGATCGTCGATGCACCGCGTGATGGCATCGTCCTGCAAGTCGCCGCCACGGATGGCACCTATTTGCGCCCTGGATCGCTCATCTGCGTCATCATTCCAGAGACTGACAGCCGTTTTGTTGAAGTCTGGCTTGATGGTAATGACATGCCGCTCATTCATTCCCGTAAAGACGACCAGCCCGGCAGCT
>JBDNIB010000926.1:0-7830 GCA_041688535.1 Prosthecobacter sp. | reverse complement strand
GTGCCGAAGACGCTGCCGGACTCGAAGCCTGGGCGGAAATCTGGGTGGACCGCATCAGCAAAGAGTTTCTCGATGCCTACTTCGCCACCGCCAAAGGCGCTTCGTTCATTCCCGCAGATGAGCAGGCGCTGAACATGATGCTGGAGGTCTATCTGTTGGAAAAAGCCGTGTATGAAGTCTGCTACGAGCTGAACAATCGCCCCGACTGGATTTTCATCCCGGTGCGCGGCATCGCGCGGATTCTCGATGGAGGCAAACGAGCATGAGTGAGCGGGCGCAGCTCATGCGCCCACAAGGCGCTGAAATCATCGAGGGTGGCGTGAGCTACCGTATCTGGGCACCGGAAAAGCGGCAGGTGGAGGCACGCATTCAGCCTGCTGCTGACGGTGGCGCACGCAGTCTGCTGCTGATACCGGAAGCTGACGGCTATCACGTTGTCATCGACCCTCAGGGCATCGCCGGAGATCGTTATCAGTATGTGCTCGATGGTGCGGGACCGTTCGCTGACCCGTCTTCACGTGCGCAGCCTGATGGGGTGCATGGCGCGTCCATGGTTATCGATCA
The DNA here is from genome assembly GCA_041688535.1 of Prosthecobacter sp. GTDB lineage: Bacteria > Verrucomicrobiota > Verrucomicrobiia > Verrucomicrobiales > Verrucomicrobiaceae > Prosthecobacter. Next base: position 7,266 of record JBDNIB010000926.1, on the reverse strand, counting down.
CAAAGCCTATACATGGCAGGACATTGGCTGGAAATCTCCGCCGCTGCGTGATCTGGTGCTCTATGAGATTCATGTCGGCACCTTCACGCCCGAAGGCACCTTTCGTGCCGCCATCGCCAAACTTCCCTACCTGCGAGAAATAGGCATTAACGCGTTGCAAATCATGCCCGTGGCCGATTTTCCCGGTGACAGAAACTGGGGCTATGATGGGGTAAACCTGTTCGCGCCCGCTCGCTGTTACGGCACGCCGGATGATCTGCGTGCCTTGGTGGACGCAGCGCACACGCACGGCATCGCCGTCGTGCTGGACGTCGTGTACAATCACCTCGGGCCGGACGGTAATTATCTCGGTGCTTACAGCCGTTTTTACTTCAATGAGGAGCGGCACACGCCCTGGGGTGCAGCGTTGAATTTCGATGGCGAGCAGCATGCCGCAGTACGCGATTTCTTCCTCTCGAATGCCGCTTACTGGCTGGATGAGTTTCACTTTGACGGCCTGCGGCTCGACGCCACGCATGCCATTCTCGATGAATCCGGGCAGCACTTGCTTGCGCAGATTTCGGCAGTGGCGGATGCGCGTGGCGCCTTCACCATCGCGGAAGATGAACGCAATCTCGCGATGATCGTGTCCTCCGACGGCCACGGCCTCGACGCGGTGTATGCGGACGATTTCTGCCACACCGTGCAGGTCGCGCTCGGTGATACCTCCTACCGCGAGGATTTCGAGGGCAGCGCCGCGGAGCTCGCCGACGAATTGCGGCACGGCTGGCACTATCGTGGAAAGGTGAGCCCGCAACACGGCGTGCCGCGTGGCAGCGAGAGCGCCGATCTTCCGCCCGTCTGCTTTGCGCTCTGCATCAGCAATCACGATCAGGTCGGCAATCGCGCCTTCGGCGAACGACTGCACCAGCTTACCTCACCCGAGGCGTATCGTGCCGCCAGCGCGCTGCTGCTGCTCGCGCCTTACACGCCGATGCTGTTCATGGGCCAGGAATGGGGTGCGAACACGCCGTTTTTGTATTTCACCGCGCACAATGATGAACTCGGCCGCCGCGTCACCGAAGGCCGCCGCAAAGAGTTCGGGCGCTTCCCTGAATTCCGCGATCCTGAAATCGTGCGCACCATTCCCGATCCGCAGAGCGAGGAAACATTCACGCGCTCAAAGATCGACTGGTCTGAGCTGACCCGTGCCCCGCATACGGAACTGTTGGAACTGCACCGCGAGTGTCTGCGCCTGCGGGCCACGGAACCTGCCTTCCGACCTGAGCTACGCACCGGCTGGGACGTGCCAGAACTCGGCGTCGCGGCACTGCGTCTGCAAGGCTTCGGCTGCGAGTGGCTGATTCTGGCACATCTCGCGAACACACCCTTGACGGTCGCGCTGCCCGCTGGGCGCTGGCAGTGCGTCCTCGCAACCAACGAAACCCGCTTCGGCGGCAGTGGCAGCAGCGGCTTTGACTCCGCGATCGGTCAGGTGGCATTCAGCCAGCCTGAGCTGCTCGTCCTGCAAACACACTCCTAATGACCGAAACCCGTTCACGCATCCCCTCGGCGACGTATCGCCTGCAATTCAACAAGCACTTCACGTTCAACCAGGCGCGTGAACTCGTGCCGTATTTCCGCGATCTCGGCATCAGCCACGTCTATGCCTCGCCCTATTTTCGTGCCAGTCCGGACAGTCTGCACGGCTACGACATCGGCGATCACAACGAGTTGAACCCTGCTATCGGGACGCGCGAAGAATATGATGCATTCGTGGCGGAACTGCACGCGCATGGGCTTGGCCAGATCGTGGATTTCGTGCCGAATCACATGGGCATCGCCACGCCGGTGAACACCTGGTGGACGGATGTGCTCGAAAACGGCCCTAGCTCGGTGTTTGCGTCCCATTTCGACATCGACTGGCTGCCACTGAAGCGTGACCTCGAAAACTGCGTGCTCCTGCCGGTGTTAGGTGATCAATACGGCCGCGTGCTGGAGCGTGGCGAGTTCAAACTCGAGTTCAACTCGGGTGCGTTCTTCCTGCGCTATTTCGAAAATCGTTGGCCCGTCGCACCGCGCACCTACATGCAAATTTTGCGGCCAGCACTCGGCAAACTGGCAGCATTGGGTGCGGATGAGGGATTTCAGGCGGAGTTTCAAAGCGTCATCACCGCCCTCGACAATTTGCCGCCGCGTACGGAAACCGATCCCGAAAAAATTACCGAACGCGCCCGCGAAAAAGAGATCATCAAGCGCCGCCTGCTGCGCCGCTGTGAAGAATGTCCCGCGCTGATCGAGGCGATCAACGCATCCATGCGTGAGGTTGAAGGCACGCCAGGTGATGCGCGCAGCTTTGATGAGTTTGATAAGCTGATCATGGCACAGGCCTACCGCCTGAGTTTTTGGCGGGTCGCGGCGGAAGAGATCAACTACCGGCGCTTCTTTGACATCAACGAACTCGCCGCCATTCGCGTGGAAGTGCCAGAGGTGTTCGAGGCGACACATAAGTTTTTGCTGGAGCTGATCGGCAACGGCTCGCTCGACGGCGTGCGCCTTGATCATGTGGACGGCTTGTGGGATCCGGCGGACTACGTCGCGCAGTTGCAGTCTCGTGCAGCGCCGCTGCTGGGCGCGCAGGCCGAGGAACTGCCGCTGTACCTGTTGGTTGAAAAGATTTTGCTCGGTGATGAGCGGCTGCGGCCGGATTGGAAGGTTCACGGCACCACCGGCTACGAATTCGCCAACCAGGCCATCCGCCTGCTGATTGATCCTGCCGCAGAGGCATCCATCACCGAAAGCTATGAGAAGTTCATCGGCAGCACGCCGCGCTTCTCGGAGATCTGCTACGAACGTAAGCGGCTCGTCATGCGGCTGGCGCTGGCCAGTGAGATCAACGTGCTGGCACACCTGCTGGACCGGCTGTCGGAAAAGAACCGTTGGTATCGTGACTTCACGCTCAATGCGCTGTCCACGGCGGTGCGCGAGGTCATCGCCTGCTTCCCCGTCTATCGCGCCTACGTCACGCCGGACCAGGAGCCTACCCAGGAGGATGTGCTCGCTGTCAAACGAGCGGTGCGGCAGGCCGAACGGCGGAATCCGGGTATTGAGCGTTCCATGTTCAAGTTCCTCGGCGAGATCCTGCTCAAAAAATTCCCGGAGAACATCGACGAGGCCGCGCGTGCCGAGCACATGCACTTCGTGATGAAGTTCCAGCAATGCACCGGGCCGATCATGGCCAAGGGCGTCGAGGACACGAGTTTCTACATTTACAATCGCCTCATCGCGCTGAACGAAGTCGGCGGCGAGCCGGAACACTTCGCCTTGTCGCCGGACAAATTTCACGCGGAGTGCGTGGCACGCGGCAAGGAACACCCGCACTGCATGTTGGCTACTTCCACGCATGACACCAAGCGCAGCGAGGACGTCCGCACACGCATCGCCGCGCTGTCGGAACTGCCCACAGAATGGCGCAAGGCGCTGCGCCGCTGGCAGACGACCAACCGCCGTCACAAAACCGCGATCGAAGGCGAGTCCGCGCCCGATGCGAATGAGGAACACCTCATTTATCAAACGCTGCTCGGTTCCTGGCCGCTGGAGCCGCTGGATAAGGCTGGGCGGGCTGAGTACATCGCTCGCATTCAGGAATACCTCATCAAGGCGATCAAAGAAGCCAAGGTGAACAGCAGTTGGGTGCAGCCGAACGAGGAGTGGGAGGGCGCAGTGCGCGAGTTCGTGGCGAAAATTCTGCGCCCAGGCGCGAATCGTTTCCTCACCGACTTTGCCACGCTCGCGGAGCAGATCGCGCAGCTTGGTGCGGTCAATTCACTCTCCCAAACCGTGCTCAAAGCCACGGTGCCGGGCATGCCGGATTTTTATCAAGGCACCGAATTGTGGGACTTCAGTCTCGTGGACCCCGACAACCGCCGTGCGGCGGATTACGCTGCACGCCGTGCGGCGCTCGCTTCGCTCGATCAGGCCGAACCAGCGGCGCTGCTGCAAAACTGGCGCGATGGCCGGATCAAGCTGCACATCACCCACAAGCTGCTGAATTTCCGCCGTGCGCATGCCGCATTGTTCAAACAGGGGAATCACACGACGCTCGAAATGGCAGGTGAGTTCACAGACTTCTGCATCGCCTACATGCGCCAGCTTGAGAATGAGGCGCTGCTCATCGTCATTCCCCGTCTCACCGCCCGTCTTGGCTTTCCGCCCGTGGGGGATGTCTGGCGTGACACCGTGGTGAACTGGCCCGGCGGTCTGGTGGGCAGAAGCGCACGAGACCTGTTCACCGGCGCTTCGTTCACCTTTGGCGATTCTCCTTTGCTGGTCCGCGAAGTACTCAAGACTCTGCCCTTGGCGGCACTCGTGATCGAGTGAACGCCTGACTGCCCCGGCAGATCACTTGTGCAGCGCGTTCAGTCGATAGTCGAGATCGTGGGCGGCGCTGATGAGCGCGAGATGGGTGAACGCCTGGGGGAAATTGCCCAGGTGCTCACCACGGGGGCCGAGCTGCTCGGAGTAGATCCCGAGGTGGTTGGCGTATCCCAGGTTCTTTTCGAAAATGAAGCGCGCCTTCTCGATGTCGCCCGCTCGGGACAGGCACTCCACGAACCAGAAGGAGCACATCGAAAACGTGCCTTCGCTGCCGGAAAGACCGTCCGGCGTGCCTTTGACGGTGTTGTAGCGATGGACCAGTGAATCCTCGACCAGCGATTCCTCGATGGCCTTCAAGGTGCACAGCCAGCGCGGATCGGTCGGGCTGATGAATTTGACCAGCGGCATCAGCAGGCAGGAGGCGTCCACGGCGTCGGAGCCCTTGTGCTGCACAAAGGCGGCACGCTTGGGACACCAGTGGCTATCATAGACCTCATGGTAGATCTCGTCACGGATCTTATACCCGTGCTGAAGAGGTGCGGGGAACGAGCGATCCTGCGCGATACGGATGGCGCGATCCACCGCCACCCAGCACATGACCCGTGAATAGGTGAACTCCTGCCTGCCTCCGCGCACCTCCCAGATGCCCTCGTCCGGCAGTCGCCAGTTTTTGCAGACGAACTCCACCAGACGTGACAGATGCATCCAGAAGTCATGCGAGATGGGGGTGCCATGCTTGTTGTAGATATAGACGGAGTCCATCAGCTCCCCGTAGATGTCGAGCTGTAGCTGGCCGTGCGCTCCATTGCCGATGCGCACCGGTGCGGAGCCCTTGTAGCCCTCGGAATGAAGGAGAATCCGCTCGGTCAGATCGTGACTGCCATCGATCGCATACATGAGCTGTAGCGAGCCATCAGGATTTATCTCGCGGCAGCGTTTTTCGACCCAGCCCATGAACGCCGCTGCCTCGTTGGTGTAACCCAGGCGCATGAGACCGTACAAAGTGAATGAGGCATCGCGAATCCAGGTGAACCGGTAGTCCCAGTTCCGCTCTCCGCCGAGCTCCTCCGGCAGGCCGAAGGTCGGTGCCGCGATGATGGATCCATGCTGATGTGAGGTGAGCAGCTTCAGCGTGAGCGCGGAACGGTTCACCATCTCACGCCAGCGGCCGCGGTAGGTGGACTTGCTCACCCAGCTGCGCCAGAAATTCATCGTCTCCTTGAACACCCCGGCGATGTAGTCCGGGCCGGCCGAGGCCGTCTCATGCCACGCCGCCACGTCCTCAAAGATGAACGAGGCCGTCTCCCCCTGGCTCAGCGTGAAGTCGGCGACGACAGCGCCGCCTTCAATACGCAGCGGCACGTCGGCCCGCAGACGCACCACGGTTTTGTCATCGCCTTTGCTGGTGAAAATCATCACGCTATCACGTTCCTCGATGCGGTGGACGGCGCGGCCGTAGTCAAACGCCGGGGCGCAGACCATGTGGAAGTGGACTTCTCCCCGGACGGTCTTGGCGCGGCGGATGAGCTGGTGCCCGTGCCGCTTCTCCGCCACCGGCATGAAGTCCGAGACCTCGGCGACGCCGTCGCCCGAGAGAAAGCGCGTGAGGAGAATGTTGGTGTCGGGCAGGTAGATCTGCCTGTGCTTCGCATTGTTGAAGCGTGGTGCCAGCTTGAACCGGCCGCCCTTTTGATCATCCAGCAGGGCCGCGAAGACGGAAGGCGAATCAAAGCGCGGGAAGCACATGAAGTCGATCGAACCGTCCATCCCGACGAGGGCGACGGTGTGGAGGTCGCCGACGACTCCGTAGTTTTCGATGGGTTGGTAGCTCATGATTAAAAGCGCGATCGGGATGAGGGATCCGGTTCATCCTTGGACGCAATGCCTGACGAGATCAAACGACCGTTGCACCTGTCAGGACGCCGGAATGCCATTCTCCTGCGATGCTGAACCCGCCTGCTGGTGTGCCGCACACTTTCAGCGTTGCTTCAGGGCGCCTCTGTCAGCTACCGCATCCCGACCTCTTCTTGCGAATCGTTGCTGTCAGCCAGTTGCACTCTGACCCCGTTTCCACCCGTTTCCACGTTTCCTTGGTTAGTCTGACCCCGTTTCCTTGGTTAGTCTGACCCCGTTTCCTTGGTTAGTCTGACCCCGTTTCCTTGGTTAGTCCCATACAGTGACGTGTGAATAGCTTCCGTCTTTCTCAAATGCTATCCCGAGCTTGTCGAGAAAGGGGCGACCGCCGATTCTCTGTCCGAGATCGATCTGATATACCAAATACACTTCAGCGGCGTTGAGGTAAGCCTTGTCGGTCACGCCCGGCGGTCCAAGTAGCTCTTGTGCCTGTTTCTCTGTTGGGCGCCGCTCCTGAAGGACGCGGACAATGTCGCGATACATACGACCCCGTGTAAAGGCATCTCCCTGCCGCCATTCTTGCTGGTCAAACGGAATTTGTGGTGGAGTTCGGCGCAGCAGGGCATATCGAGCGTCGAGATACCAACCACCACCGAAGATCGCGGCGCTGATTAAGAATCCAGCGAGTCCTGATAAGAAGCGCGACATGGTAAAGGGCCTAACGTAGGGAAACGGGGTCAGGCGACATGAAAGCGTAGGAGAAACGCACTTCAAGTCCGCTCGCTCCGTAGGAGAGCACGATTTGGTATAGTGTGTGCGCTATGAAGACACCACCAAACACACCCGCAATCATCACGGAGTCCGCCACTTTCATCGGCATCGACTACCACAAAAAGTATAGCGTTTGGCATGCCATCGACGCTGGTGGAAATGACCTCGGCAAAGGCCGCATCGAACATCACTCGCCGCACGATTTTGCTGCGCTGGTGAAGCGCTGGTCGAACCCGCGCATTGTCTTTGAGGCCTCCATGAACTGGCACTGGCTTTACGAAGTGT
>JBDNIB010000925.1:0-3986 GCA_041688535.1 Prosthecobacter sp. | reverse complement strand
CGACGGCCTCGAAATGCCGCCGAAAAAGCGGCTGCCAGGCTCGGTCGTCGCGGACTTCGTGAACTGGGTGAAGCTGGGCGCACCCGATCCGCGTGAGGATTTGCCGCAGTCCGCCAAAATCACAAACAAGCCTGCTCAGGAGCCACTGTGGTCGCTGAAGCCTGTTTCATCGCCTAAGCCGCCTCTCGTGAAAAACAACGTGTGGCCGCGTGGTGCCATCGACAGCTTTGTTCTGGCGAAGATTGAAGCGCATGACCTGCAACCGGCATCTGACGCAGATCGGCGCACGCTCGTTCGGCGGCTCTCGTTTGATCTCACCGGTCTGCCGCCAGCGTCAGACTTGTCGGACGAGTCTGACCTATCTGACATTGTTGACGATTTACTCGCCAGTCCGCATTTTGGCGAGCGCTGGGGCCGCCACTGGCTGGATGTGGCGCGGTATGCGGAATCGAACGGCAACGATGGCCTGAGCCGCAATCCGAGCTTTCCGCATGCGTGGCGTTATCGCGACTATGTGATCGCCGCGTTCAATGAGGATCTGCCGTATGACCGGTTCATCACGGAACAGATCGCCGGTGATCTGCTGCCTGCCGAGTCGGAGGCGCAGCGTGATCGTCAGCTCATCGCCACTGGCTTTCTCGCTATCGGTGCGAAGCCCGCGAAGGCGATGAACGACAACTTTGAGATGGACGTCGTGGCGGATCAGATCGGCGCTGTCGGCAGCGGCATCATGGCGTTGAGCGTGGGCTGTGCGCGCTGCCATGATCACAAGACGGACCCGATTCCGACGCGCGACTACTACGCGCTCGCGGGCATTTTCAAGAGCACGGAGACGCTGTGGGGCGCGGCGGCGCATCAGGGTCTCACCGCGCCGCAGACGCCGCTGCATGAATTGCAAAGCGTTTCCAAAGTTATGCCTCGTGGCGAGGTGGAGGCTCTCATCGCGGCCAACAAACCGCGTAAACCACCCGCGAAGCCTGCTTTCAAATACGCCGAGGATGCACCGCTCGCCATGGGCGTGCGGGAGGCGAAGGCGGTGGTGGATTGCAAGCTCAACATCGACGGCGAATCGAAGAAGCTCGGTCCGGCGGTGCCGCGTGGCTTTCTTTCGGTCTGCGGGGATGTTTCGCTCAAGCCTGACGCCAAACAGAGCGGGCGGCTGCAACTCGCGCAGTGGCTTACCAGTCCGCAGCATCCGCTCACGGCGCGGGTGATGGTGAACCGCGTGTGGCAGCAGCTTTTTGGCGTGGGACTGGTGCGCACGCCGGATGATTTCGGCGCGTATGGCGAGAAGCCCACGCATCCTGAGTTGCTCGACCACCTCGCCATGCAATTCATGCGCGAAGGCTGGTCCATCAAGCGCCTCATCCGCAGTATCGTCCTCAGCCGCACTTATCAGCTCAGCAGTTCGTGTGATGAGGCATTGCGGCATGCTGATCCCGCCAATGCGCTGCTCACGCGGCACGAGCGCCGCCGCCTTGATGCGGAGTCCGTGCGGGATGCCATGCTCGTCGCCGCCGGGAGCCTGAATCCGCAGCCTGCGCAGGGATCGCTCATTCAGCATCGTGACGTGCTCATCAATGAACTGCCGCCGCTGCACCAGCCCAGCCTGCATCGCAGCGTCTATCTGCTCATGCTACGCAATTCCATGCCGCCGGAGCTCACCCCCTTCAATCTGCCTGATGCGACCACCGTCACCGGCAAGCGTGACGACGCCACGCTCGCCACGCAGTCGCTCTACCTGCTCAACAATGCCTTCCTCGTCGCGCAGTCGAGGCAGTTTGCCGAACGTGTGCAAAAGGCCGCAGCAGACGACTCCAAGCGCATCCAGTTCGCCTATCGGCAGGCATTTGGACGCGACGCGGGTGAAGCCGAACTCCAGCGTGCGCGTGATTTCCTCCGTGAATCCGATTTGATGCTCGTATCGACGCAGCATGATGAAAACACCCGACTCAGCGATGCCTGGGCCGCCTTTTGCCAGGCGCTGCTGGCGAGCAATGAGATGCGCTACGTGGATTGATCACAGGGCCTGCGCTCAGCGTTTCCCCGGAGCGCGGGCCTCCGAGCCCGCAGCACTCCGCCCGCACGGTGAGCCCCGCTTGAGCTTTACGTCTCCGCCATACCGAGATCGCCCCGCAGGCAGCACGAGCAGGGCTTACGCACCCAAGCAAACAGACGATTTTCCCACCGATTCAGGTTTCCACAGATTGGCAGAAGCCCGCATTGAAGTCTGTGGAGTCCTGAATCTGTGGGACCATCAGCCTGCATTTCTCAAACCCTCTTCGAGGCACAGGGACGCTTGTTTGCCGCAAAGAGGCAGAGGAGCAGATGCCGCAGAGTTTTCGCCTTTGATTCTCTGCGCCCTCCGCCTCTCCGCCCCTCTGCGTTAAAATCAAGTGTGCGAGTGCGGGTTAGGAGGAGCGGTTTGGCCGTTTAGCGGTCGATTTGGTCCAATTAACGGGGCGGTTCGTCCGTTTATCCCGCTAGTTAAACCGTTTAAGCGGTGGGTTAAACCGTTCATTCCGCGTGGTAAACCGTTAGTGCGGTTGGTTTATTGGTTTAGCACGCCGGATGAATGGATTAATGCTGCCGTTAAACAGTTAAATCAGGCGGTGAAACGGATTAACCGGCCGCATAATCAGTTTATTCCGCCCGTTAATCGGTTTAACTAGCCGGTTAAACGACTCATCCGTGTCGGAAAAGAGACTTAAACTAGGGGTAATAGCGCGGAAAGGGCCATTAAGCCGTTGTGGCGGGAGCGGATTCGGCGGGAGTGGCCGGGGAATCGGCGCTGGCAGGCGGAGTTTCCGGCGGAGCGGGGCGGGGCAGGGTGCAGCGGTAGAGACTGCCGTTCCAGCCCGTCCGCGCTTCGGCAATGACGACCTTTCCCTGCCGGATCATGCGGTTGAGAAAGGTCTTCACCGCGCCGGAATCCGGGAAGTTCCGCGTCACTTTGTAAACCGCCCGCTTGAAGTCCTGCGGGGCGAAGCCGCCCTCCGGCAGCTGCACCAGGCAGCCCAGGTAGATCTCCTCGGACGACTTTCGCTTCTCCGCCGGGACCACGGGCTGGGCGGGCAGCGCCAGTGCGGGCGCGGTGGCAACGTTCGCCGTCACCGCCGCCGGGGTGGCCGTCAGCAGAGGCGCGTGCTCCTCCAGCAGCGCCCGCACCTTCCGCACCATCTCCAAATCGGCGACGAGCTTGGCCTCCAGCCGCGCCAGAGCATCCGGGGATAAATCAGAAACCGTCATGGTAAAGGGTGATCCGTTTCCCCAAAGGCGTCAAACGGAAGGTTTCCGCTGAGATGGGCCGAGCGTTCAAGGTGAGACACTGGCGGGGCGCACTCGGCGCTTCCCAGGCACCGGAGACTTCGCCACCTCGCCTGTTGTCTCGTGGGTTTTGTTCGCCTTGGGTTTGGCCAACGCGGCTTTTCTGGCGGCTGTCTGTGCTCGTGCCCAGGCGATGATGCGGGTGCGGTCAAAGCCGAACTGCTCGGCAATCGAAGCACGGATGTCGCGGACTTCTTGGACGATTGGATCGATCATGGGGTGAGTTGGATGAGGGTTTCAGGCGTGCAGACGATGGGATAATGAAGTTTGTGATAGAGGCAGTACTCGTGCAGATCTTTTTGAAGGGTTGCGTTCGCAAGATGGGTGCAGTTCCAAGTGAGGAGATAATCCATTCGGTGCAAGATCGCCATGCCGAGATGTGACGCATCCGTTGCCGCGCGTGGTGGCAACTGGAACAGCCGGATCAATTCTGCTTCAAGCTGGTCAAGCTCAACTGGAACATCCAAATCGGGCAGCGAATCCAAATAGGGCATGCGTCGCTTGGCGGCTCCCGCATCACCGCCCGCCGCCTCGCCCCGCACAAAGGCAGAGGTGTAGAGCAGGAAGCGATGCCGGTGCTGCTTCCACCACTCCTGGGTCAGTCTTTGATGTGATGCCATTGGCTCCTGGCGGCTCGTGTGCGCGGCCAGATAGCTGGG
>JBDNIB010000924.1:0-2979 GCA_041688535.1 Prosthecobacter sp. | reverse complement strand
TTGAGCCGCCTGGGTTTTGATGCTGTCATCTGCCTGGGACTGGGAGGGTTTTGGTTTGCCAGGAGATTTTCGACCAACAAAGATCCATGCGCCGGGATGGGAATCGCTGTCGATCAACTCGATCTCGAACCCATGATGCTCTAGCAGGAAAGCAATCGATGCGGCCGAGAAATGACTCACATGATCTGCCACGACAAAGTCGGCGACGTTGTCATAGGCGTTGGGCACGATGCAGTAAAATTTGCCGTCTGTCCGTAACAGGCGATGCACCTCCTGCATGAACAGCGCAGGTGACTCCACATGCTCCATGGCGAAAAAGGAGGTGATCAGATCAAACTTCCCATTCCAATGACTGGGGACATGATGCGTCGCCCAATGGCCTTCTGGTATGAACTTTCGCCAAAACGGAACGTAAAGGTCAGTGACGTCAAAAAGGTGTGGTATGAGATCGGGTCTCTTGGTTAGAAGTAGGCGCATGGCTGCACTCTTGGCGCAGCCATAGTCGAGAATCTGTGCTCCAAGCCGAAGCTGGATCTTATCCAGGAGGGTGTCAGCTTGATGGACATTGCGCAAAACGTTTCTGCCGTTCCTCAGGACAACTAGTTGATCCTCGTCTTCCGAATTGACCAAAACTTGATAATGCAGGCCGTAATACTTGGCGAGATCCTGAAGGGGGTCAGTCTGTAGGTGACCACAGCGATCACAAAATCTTACGATTGTCGCATCCGGCAGCACGTCCATCATGGTGGTGAGGGACAAGCAGCCATCGGAAACAAACAAGGGGACGGCAATTTCGGTGCCGCAAACAATGCAATGGACTTGGTTCATATCAATAATCGACAATCAATCCTGGGTGGATGGCGCTCAAATCGTGACCGGCCGCCACAGCGCCAGCCCAGTCATAACTCTGGCCTACCGGTTCACGGTAGTTAAAATAGCGCAACTGCATCGACCATCGCGAACGCCTGCTGCTATTGAATCCTGATGCGTGCAAGGCAAGATAGTCGATGACGAGTAGGTCGCCCGGATTCATCAAGGCGTGAATGATTTTATACTCGGAGAGAACCTCCGGCTCATTATAAAGACGGTGAGAGTAGATACCTGGCTGCTGGCGGTTATCCGGATTTTTCGTCGTGATCGTTTTTAACCCGTCAACGTGGGAAGCAACCGCTAACTGCAGCGGACCGATGTCCTGAGTGATCGACACTAGCGGGGACCAAAAGACCAACCCGTCGATGCTGCCGCGCTGGTAAGGATAGTCCTGGTGCCAATTCGCACGGAATTTTTCCTCAAAGGGATTGTCAATGCGGATACCAAAGCCACCATAAGGCACTCCTGGCATATCTGAGTCTCGCAGTTGCATGAGCAGATTATCATGCTTGGTGCTGCATGCCAGACGGACAAAAGAGGGGATGTGCTTTACCGCATCATACATCACAGAGCCGTAGCGACGATCCTTGGCGATCAGTTCTTGGTAGCCTGCGTCGAAATTTTCTGGCACAAAGGCAGGCTGCTCGAAGTCGACGGCATGATTTTTGAGCAGCATGCCCAGAATTTTGTGAATGTGCTCCTGCACGGGTCGAATTTCTGATTCGAGTTCATAAAAGCCTCGCAGAAGTAAAAAGCCGTCTCGTCGGAAGCTGACTACTTGGTCGTCGGACAACAGTTTGGTAGAATCTGGCGCGGAGTTCATGCGGTTGGATGGAGGGATTCAGGGGCAGCCATGTCGTAGCAGGGAGCAGCGGCATCGCGAGGGGAAAGATGCGCCAAATCTTGCAGCGGCCATGCAATTTTGAAGGTGGGATCGTCCCAGCGCCAGCAGCGGCCGCTTTCCGCATGATAGGGAACGGAAATTTGATAATAGACTTCGGTATTGTCCGCGAGAGTTTGGAAACCGTGCGCACAGCCTTCTGGAACGTAGAGAGCGCGACCGTTGTCAGCCGTCAATTCGACCCCCACCCACTTGCCAAAAGTGGGAGAGCCGGGACGTAGGTCGAGTGCCACATCGAACATTGCTCCGCGCGTGCAGCGTACCACTTTTGCCTCCTCATGTGGCGCGAGCTGCATGTGCATGCCACGCAAGGTTCCCCGGCGCTTATTGAAAGAGGCGCTGCACTGCGCAAAAGAATCGGCAGCACCATGCGCAGCGAATTCCTCTGCGCACCACGTTCGGGTAAACCATCCGCGGTCATCCTCCTGGCGTTGTGGCTCCAGCACCCACACGCCCTCGATTTTCGTGGGCTTGAAAATCATGTGACGCGGAGTGTGGGAAGCGGGACGACAAAACGACCCCCGTTGGCGCGGAACTCATGCTGCTGCGCCATGACTTCCTCGGCGAAATTCCACACGAGGAGCACCGCGAAGTCTGGGAAACACTTCGCCAGCTCTTCTGCCGCCACGATGGGAATGTGAAGGCCGGGGCTGAGGCGGCCTTGCTTGTAGGTGCTGCGGTCGGCGATGAATTCGAGCGACTTGGCCGAGTCGCCGATATAATTGAGTAGCGTGCTTCCCTTGGCGGAGGCTCCGTAGCCAGCGACACGCTTGCCTGTCGCTCTTTGCTCGTCGAGAAACGCGTTCAGGTCGGCCTTCACGCGTGCGGCATGCTCGCTGAATCGCTGGTAATAGGACGCCGTGTTGACGCCGTGGCGGCTCTCGGCTTCAATCGAGTCTTGCACGCTTGAGCGGATCGGTTCGATACCCTTTCTGCAGGCATAGAGGCGCATGGAGCCGCCATGGATGAGCAGGCGCTCGACGTGGAAGACATCCAAGCCGTGTCGGGCAAACAGCGGAATGAGCGGCGTAAGGGTGAAATAATAAACGTGCTCGTGGTAGATCGTATCAAACTCCACTTTGTCGATCATTTCGACCCCGTAAGGGAATTCGAATACGACCCAGCCGTCCGGCTTGAGCAATTCGGCCACACCGGCGACAAAATCGTTGGTGTCGGGTGCGTGGGCGAAAACGTTGTTGCCCAGGATG
>JBDNIB010000923.1:0-6652 GCA_041688535.1 Prosthecobacter sp. | reverse complement strand
GTCCAGATGTCGATGATCTTTTGGTAGCGCTCACCATTGGTGATGATGCCGCGGCGGTACTGCTTCTCGATTTCCTCGATCTGCTTGTAGGCGTTGGCCAGACCGGCGGCCTTGGCCTGCGGGATGACCATGTCCGTGATGCCGATGGAGCAACCGGAGCGGGTGGCTTCGCGGAAGCCGAGATTCTTGAGGCGGTCCAGGGCGTGAACGGTCTCACGCTGGCCCACGGTCTGGAAGCAGCGCCAGATGATGTCGGACACCTGCTTCTTGCCAACGGTGGTGTTGATGAAGCCGACACCCTCAGGCCAGGTTTCATTGAAGATGACACGACCGGCGGTGGTTTCGATCACGGCCAAGCTGTTGTCGCCAAAGGGGCGCTTTGGCAGCTTGTAGTCGGGATTGCGGAAACGAATCTTGTCGTTCACAGCCAGACCGCCTTCGGAGATGGCGAACTCCACTTCAGGAGCGTCATTGAAGATCGGCATGCGACCTTCGACATCACCCTTCTTGGGCTTCTCGTGGGTGGGGAACTCGCGGAGGTAAGTGAGGAAGTAACAACCCAGCGGAATGTCCTGGGATGGGTTCATCACCGGCTTGCCGCTGGCAGGGCTGAACAGATTGTTCGGCGCGAGCATGAGCAGGCGGGCTTCCATCTGCGCTTCGATAGAAAGCGGGACGTGGACGGCCATCTGGTCACCGTCGAAGTCGGCGTTGTAGGCCGTACAAACGAGGGGATGCACGCGGATGGCTTCACCTTCGATGAGCTTCGGCTCGAAGGCCTGGATCGAAAGACGATGGAGCGTCGGAGCGCGGTTGAGGAGGACGGGGTGACCTTTGGTCACTTCATCGAGAATGTCCCACACCTCGGGGGTGCGGCGCTCGATCATCTTCTTCGCGCTGCGGACGGTGTGGACGAGGCCCATCTCCTTGAGACGGCGGATGATGAATGGCTCGAACAGGACGAGCGCCATCTTCTTCGGCAGACCGCATTGGTGCAGCAGCAGGTCAGGGCCGATGACGATGACGGAACGGCCGGAGTAATCGACGCGCTTACCGAGCAAGTTCTGACGGAAGCGGCCGGACTTACCCTTGAGCATGTCGGACATGGACTTCAGCGGACGATTGCCCGCGCCGGTGACTGGGCGGCCATGGCGGCCGTTGTCGAACAATGCATCCACGGCTTCCTGTAGCATGCGCTTTTCGTTGCGGATGATGACATCCGGCGTGCGGAGCTGGAGGAGGTTCTTGAGGCGGTTGTTGCGGTTGATGACGCGACGGTAGAGATCGTTCAAGTCGGAAGTCGCAAAGCGGCCACCTTCGAGAGGGACGAGAGGGCGCAGGTCTGGCGGGATGACCGGCAGCACTTCGAGGATCATCCATTCTGGGCGGCTGTGGCTGCCGGCAAAGCCCTGGCAGAGCTTGAGACGCTTGGCGAGCTTCTTGCGGATCTGCTTGGAGCGCGTCTTGGTCATCGCCTCTTCAAGTTCCTTGATCTGATCGGCCAGATTGATCTGGGCGAAGATGTCGCGGATGGCCTGCGCGCCCATGCCGACTTTGAAGGCGTCAGCGCCATACTGTTCCTCGGCCTCGCGCAGATCGACTTCGGTGAGAAGCTGGCCGCGTTGCAGTGGCGTGCTGCCGGGATCGACGACCATGTAGTCTTCGTAATAGATCACTCGCTCCAGCGAACGGGCGGTCATGTCGAGCATGAGGCCGATGCGGGAAGGCATGCACTTGTAGAACCAGATGTGCGTCACCGGCACGGCGAGTTCGATGTGGCCCATGCGCTCACGACGCACGCGTGAGAGGGTCACTTCAACGCCGCAACGGTCGCAAACGACGCCCTTGTGCTTGATGCGCTTGTACTTGCCGCAGGCGCACTCCCAGTCACGGGTGGGTCCGAAGATACGCTCGCAGAACAAGCCGCCTTTTTCAGGCTTGAAGGTGCGGTAGTTGATGGTTTCCGGATTTTTGACTTCGCCGGAGGACCAGGAGCGGGTGCGGTCGGCGGAGGCGATGCAGATCGACACATAGTCGAACTCCTCGCCGTTCTGGGGTTCCCCGAAGATTTCTTTCAAGCTCGCGTCAGCATTCATAATGTGTGGAGGATGGGTAGCAGGTTTTTGCGCTGGGTTGCTGGGGGGAGGCGGGATTAGATTCCTGCCGCAGTGGCGAAACTTTCAAGGGCTTCCGCATCGGGATTGGCGCTGGCGCGTTTATGCACCTTCACGTCGAGACCGAGGGATTGCATTTCCTTGATGAGAACGTTGAACGACTCCGGCGTGCCCGCCTCAAGGGCGTGGTCACCTTTGACGATCTGCTCATAGATGCGAGTGCGGCCCTGCACATCGTCGGATTTGACGGTGAGGAGCTCCTGCAACGTGTAAGCGGCACCGTAGGCTTCGAGCGCCCACACTTCCATTTCCCCGAAGCGCTGGCCACCGTATTGGGCCTTGCCGCCCAGAGGCTGCTGCGTGACGAGCGAGTAAGATCCGACCGCACGGGCGTGGATCTTATCAGCGACAAGGTGGTTCAGCTTCAACATGTAGATGTAGCCAACGACGACATCGAGATTGAAGGAGTCACCGGTGCGACCGTCGAAGAGCTTCGACTTGCCATTGAGGCCCATCCATTCGTAGCCGGGAACCTTCTTGGCTTCCTTGATGTACTCCATGATCTTGGTTTCAGGAATACCATCGAAGACCGGGGTGGCGATTTTCATGCCGAGGGCCTTGGCCGCGAGGCCGAGATGGGTTTCAAGCACCTGCCCCACGTTCATGCGTGATGGCACGCCGAGCGGGTTCAGCACGATGTCCACTGGCGTGCCGTTTTCGAGGAATGGCATGTCCTCTTCAGGAACGATGTTGGCGACGATGCCTTTGTTACCATGGCGACCGGCCATCTTGTCACCGACAGAAAGCTTGCGCTTGCTGGCCATGAACACACGCACCTGCTTGACGACGCCGGTGTCGGCGGTTTCCTCGCTGCTTTCGATTTTGTCGAGGTTGCGCTCACGCTCCATATCGGCATCGCTGAACTTCTGCTCGAAGGTCTGGATGATGTCGAAGATCTTGTTGCGGATCGGGCTCGGGTCGATCTCGATGGTGTCGTAGCTTTCGGCCACATGACGGAGCATCGTTTTGGTGATCTTTTTGTTGGCACCGACGAGAGGCTCGCCGGTCTGACCGTTCACAATGTCGAGCGGGATCTTCTCATTGAGCAGGATGTCGGAGAGGCGCTCCGTGAGTTGCTCGGTGAGGTCTTCCTTCTTGTTACGGTAGTCTTCCTCGATCTGTTTGATGTGCTTCTTGTACTCGGACGGGGAGAGTTTCTCCTTCGCAGAGGCGTCACCCATGCCACGCTGGGCGATGCGGACATCCATGATAATGCCGGTGCAGCCGGAAGGCACCCGCAGGGAGGTGTCCTTCACGTCAGCGGCCTTTTCACCGAAGATGGCGCGCAAGAGGCGCTCTTCAGGGGCGAGTTCGGTCTCGGACTTCGGCGTGATCTTGCCGACGAGAATGTCGCCAGGCTTCACTTCAGCGCCGATGCGCACCACGCCTTGGGCGTCGAGGTTTTTCAGCGCCTCATCTCCGACGTTCGGGATGTCACGCGTGATTTCCTCAGGTCCGAGCTTGGTGTCACGGGCGATGACTTCAAAGTCCTCGATGTGGATGGAGGTATAGATGTCCTCCTTCACCACGCGGCGGCTGATGGTGATGGCATCTTCGAAGTTGTAGCCGTTCCATGGCATGAAGGCGACGAGCATGTTCTTGCCGATGGCAAGCTCACCCTGGTCGGTGCAAGGACCGTCGGCGATGACATCCCCCTTCTTGATTTTCTGCCCACGCTTGACGAGCGGCTTTTGATTGATGCAGGTGCCGGCATTGCTGCGGCCGAATTTGCGCAGAGGATAGACGTAGAGTCCCTTTTCCTCGTCGGTCTGCACCGACTTGAGCGGGTTTTCGAGGAACTTAGCGTCCTTGACCGGCAGGTTGCCGTCCTTGGAGACGATGATCACATCGGCGGTGGCGGCGGCGACGGTACCGGGACCGTCGGCGACGATCACAGCGCGTGAGTCACGCGCAGCCTTGCCTTCCATGCCGGTGCCGACGAGCGGCGACTCGCCTTCGAGCAGCGGCACGCCCTGGCGTTGCATGTTGGAACCCATGAGCGCGCGGTTGGCATCATCGTGTTCCAAGAACGGGATCAGCGCGGCGGCGACGGAGACGAGCTGCTTCGGCGAGACGTCCATGAGCGTGGCCATCGCCGGTTCGACTTCCATGAAGTCGCCACGGTAACGCACGGTGATCTTGGCACCTTTGAAGTGGCCCTTCTCGTCGATCGGATTGTTCGCCTGAGCGATGTAGTGCTTTTCCTCCTGATCGGCGGTGAGGTACTCGATCTTGTCGGAGACGACACTGTCCTTCACCGGACGATACGGCGTCTCGATAAAGCCGAATTCGTTGATGCGGGCGTAGCTGCCGAGAGAGTTGATCAGACCGATGTTCGGACCTTCCGGCGTCTCAATCGGGCAAATACGGCCATAATGGGACGGATGAACGTCACGAACTTCGAAGCCGGCACGGTCACGATTCAGACCACCAGGCCCGAGAGCGGAGAGACGGCGCTTGTGCGTCAGTTCGGCCAGCGGATTGATCTGGTCCATGAACTGGCTGAGCTGGCTGCGGCCAAAGAAGTCACGCACGACGGCGGAGAGCGCCTTCGGGTTGACGAGCTTGGCGGGCGTCATGGTGTCCATGTTCACGTCGAACAAGGTCATGCGCTCCTTGACCAGACGCTCGGTGCGGGAGAGTCCCACACGGCACTGGTTGGCGAGAAGTTCGCCCACGGCACGCACACGACGGCTGCCGAGATGGTCAATATCATCGAGAATGCCCTGGCCTTCACGCAGGTGAAAAAGATAGCGCAACGCCGAGACATAGTCCTCAGCGGTGAGGATGCGCATTTCGGTGTCGATCTTGAGCGAGAGCTTCTGGTTGATCTTGTAACGACCCACACGGGTGAGGTCGTAACGTTTCGGGTCGAAGAACAGGCGCTTCACCAGCGCACGCGCGTTTGGCGTGGTAGGCGGGTCGCCTGGACGCAAACGGCGGTAGATTTCTTTGAGCGCCTCGTCCTCGTCCTTGGCGGTGTCTTTGCGCAGGGAGGTGATGAGGAGATCATCCGGGGAGGCGGTGACGACCTTGATCGTCTTGTGGCCAAGCTGGATGAGCTGGCGCACAACGCCGGAGGTCAGCGGCTCGTAAGCACGGGCGACGATGAGCTCGCCGTCCAAGATGTCGTTGAAGAGGATTTTGGTGGCGATTTCCTCTTCGGAAATGCTCTCCTTGAGCTTCAGGTCCTGGATTTCGTAGAAGAGACGGAGAATGTCCTCGTCCGACGGGAAACCGATGACACGCAGGAGCGTGGTGGCGAGGAATTTGCGACGACGACGACGGCGGTCGAGATAGACGTAGAGCAGGTCATTGGTGTCGAACTGCACTTCGAGCCAAGTACCACGGTCAGGAATGATGCGGAAACCATGCAACCAGCGGCCATTGAGATGCTGGGAGGTTTCAAAGCAGATGCCAGGGGAGCGGTGGAGCTGAGAGACGACGACGCGTTCTGCGCCATTGATGACGAACGTGCCACGCACGGTCATGAGGGGGATTTCACCCATGTACACGCGTTCCTGCTTCGCGCCCTGCTCATCCTTGAGCTCATAGGTCACATACAAAGGCGCGCTGTAGGTCTCAGCCTCGTGAATGGCCTCAAGGGAATTGAGTTTCGGCTCGCCGATCTCGTACATGACGAAATCCAGCGTCATCTTCTCATCATAGCTGGTGATCGGAAAAACTTCCCGGAACACGGCCTGCAGGCCGAGATCCTTGCGCTTTGAGTGCTGGGTGTTTTTCTGGAGAAACTCCTCGTACGAGCGGAGCTGAATCTCGATGAGATTTGGCGGCTCGGCTACTTCGTGGATTTTGCCAAAATTGGTGCGCTGGGACATAAGGCAGTGATGAGACGGTTAGGGGGGCGATTGGCGGGGGCACGGAAAGCGGAAGGTGAGTTCCGCGAAGCAACAACAGCAGTGATGTCAGGCTGCCAGCCCGGCATCGCCCACGAATGTCGCGCAAACGAAGTAGCCGGAGGCCGGGGATGTAACCGGACTCAGACCATAAAAATAATTAAAACCCGCCATGATGCCGCGAGCAGCCCCGGAACCACTGCACTGGCAGAGGAAGTTCTGGAGGTCACGGAGATTGGCGGGCATGCGATGAAACAAAAACGAACAGAGGATTGAACTGACACTGACCGGAACCCTGAACCGCGTGGCGCTGTGGTTGAAGACAGCCGCCACGCGGCAAAGAGCAGGAGGAACGTGAGATTACTTGATCTCGATTTTGGCGCCGGCGGCTTCCATCTTTTTCTTGATGTCTTCCGCTTCTTCCTTCTTGACGCCTTCCTTGATGGTCTGCGGAGCGCTCTCGACGAGCTTCTTCGCTTCTGCCAGGCCGAGGCCGGGGACCACGCCACGGATTTCTTTGATGACCGCGATTTTCTTGGCGGGATCAATTTCCTTGAGGATGACGTCGAACTCGGTCTTCTCCTCAGCGGCAGGTGCGGCAGCACCACCGCCAGCAGCGGC
>JBDNIB010000922.1:0-7723 GCA_041688535.1 Prosthecobacter sp. | reverse complement strand
GCACACGCGCACAAGCCAGCCCCGCGAGGCCGGCGCCGACAATCACAATTCGCTGCTGCTGTTTACTCATTCAAAATGCGTGGCGGGCATCATGGGCATGCCTTTTGCCTTTGCAAGCGTGGGAGCCGTGGCATGCATGCAGCATGTCAGCAACACGCATCCTCATTCTCGGCTCCACCGGTGGCCTAGGGCGTGCTTTGCATCGTCATTTCGCTCCCAATCACGCAACCGCGATTTGGGGCCGGACGGAGCTGGATTTCGACACTCCTGACCGCATCGCGAGCAAGCTCATGGCGCAGCCGTTTGATGTGCTGATCAATGCCGCTGGGATGACCAGCCCGGATCTGTGCGAAACGCAGCCCGAACAGGCGCAACTGGCCAATGTGACCGCCCCGCAGATCCTCGCCGAGTGTTGCCAGACACGCGGCGCTCGTTTGGTCCACTTCAGCACCGACTATGTGTTCAGCGGGGAGGCCCATGACTTGTGGTGCGAGGAAGATGTGACGCAGCCAGTCAATGTCTATGGCCGCGCCAAACGTGAGGGTGAGCTGGCCGTGCTCAACGCCTGCCCCAGTGCGGTTGTGGCGCGCGTGTCATGGCTGTTTGGCCCCGACAAGCCCAGCCATCCTGACAATATCATCCAGCAGGCGCTGCTGACGGACGATCTGACCGCCGTGGCGGATAAATATTCCATTCCCACCAGCTCGGCGGATGTATGCGCATGGACTGAGCGTCTGCTGCACGCGCAGGCGGCAGGAATCTGGCATTTGTGCAACAGCGGCACCGCTACTTGGCATTCCTGGGCCGAGGCGGCGCTGGGTGTCGCGGACTGGCTGGGACTGCCGATCAAAGCAAGGCGAGTGAAGCCGATCACGCTTGCGAGCCTCACGCAGTTCAAGGCGGAACGGCCTGTGATGACCGTGATGAGCAATGCGAAGCTGCAAACCCTGCTCGGTACCGAGATCCGCAACTGGAGCGAGGCGCAGGAGGACTATCTGGTGCAGAAGTATCAGGCCAAATGAGTACAGCCACCGCCATGACCCGCTGCGAGATCCGCCACGAGGATCGTTTTCTCATCGTGGTGAACAAGCCGCATGGTGTGCTCTCACATCCGAACCCGAAGGCCACGAAGCCTGAGTTTGCGGCATTTGAGGGGCGCTATGACCATGACCAGCGTTGTTTCAAATCCAGCGCGGGCAACGTGTGGCTCATCCATCGCCTCGATCAGGACACCTCCGGCGTGCTGCTGGCTGCGAAGGACGAAAAAACAGCGGCAGCATGCCGTGCAGCGTTTGAAGCGGAGCAGGTGAGCAAAATTTATCTTGCCCTGTGCAGTGGCGGCAACGGCTTGAAGCCGCAAGGCGTCTGGCTGGATCATCTCATCACGGCGCATGCCCAACATCAGGTGCGCACCACCGTACGTCACGGCACCCGCCCGAATGCGGAGATCAAGTATCGGGTGATCGAACACCACGCGGTCAATCGTCTCGTTCTAATCGAGATCGAACTCATCACCGGCAAAACGCACCAAATTCGCGTGCAGGCCGCCTCACGGCAGCTCCCGCTGGTGGGTGATGATGTGTACGGCTCGTTCGACCTGAACCGCAAGTTGCGGAAAAGCATCCACGCGAAACGGTTGTTCCTGCACGCGCATGAACTGAAATTGAAGCACCCGGCTTCGGGCCAGCCGCTGACGGTGCAAGCACCGCTGCCGCCAGATCTGCGAGCAGTCCTGGAAGCAGCGGGCATGCGGGCGGTTTAAGCCGCCCGTTTGAGCAGGAAGTACTCGATGCCGTCCACGAGGGCCTTCCAGCTCGCGTCGATGATATTGCAGCTCACGCCGACGGTGCTCCAGGTGGCGTTGCCGTTGGTGCTGGTGATGAGCACACGGGTTTTTGCAGCGGTGCCAGTGCCGCCGTCGATGATGCGCACTTTGTAGTCGGCCAGACGCATGTTTTTGAGCGCGGGGAAGAACGGCAGGAGGGCTTTGCGCAGCGCGTTGTCGAGCGCGTTCACGGGGCCGTCGCCTTCATCGACGGTATAAACACGATCGCCGCCGATTTCGAGCTTGATGGTAGCCTCGCAGGTTTCAAAACCGTGATTGCCGCCGTGAAAACGATGCGTGGAGTGGTATTCGATGAGATTGAACACCGGCTGGTATTGTCCAAGTTGTTTGCGGATGAGCATTTCGAACGAAGCCTCGGCGGCCTCGAACTCGCAGCCTTCGCTTTCGAGCCGTTTCACCTCGGAGAGGATGGTTTGGACCTTGGGATCGCCTTTGACAAACTTGAAGCCCATGCCCTCGGCTTTGACGAGTACGTTCGACTGGCCGGACATGTCGGAGATGCTGATGATGCGCTCGTTGCCGACGAGCGCGGGATCGACGTGCTCGTAGGTGCGTGCCAGTTTCTGCACGGCATGTACATGCAGGCCGCCTTTGTGCGTGAAGGCGGCGGGGCCAACATACGGCGCACGGATGTCATGCGGCACGTTGGCGAGTTCATCCACGAAGTGGGCGAGCTCTTTGAGCCGTGTGAGGTCGAGGCCAAGCGGGATGCCCATCTTGATTTGCAGATTGGGCATGATCGTCGTGAGGTTGCAGTTCCCCACGCGTTCACCGTAGCCATTGATGGTGCCCTGTACTTGGCAGGCACCGGCACGCACGGCAGCGAGCGCATTGGCGACACCGACGCCGCCGTCGTTGTGGGTGTGGATGCCGACGGGGCGACCCAGATGCGCGATGACCTGGCGCGTGGTGTCCTCGACAAACTCTGGCAATGCGCCGCCATTCGTCTCACACAGCACGATGAGGTCAGCACCGGCATCCTGCGCGGCTTTGATGGTCTTGAGCGAGTATTCCGGGTCTTCTTTGAAGCTGTCGAAGAAGTGCTCGGCATCGTAGAGCACCTCGCGGCCATGTTGCTTCAAATAGGCGACGGTATCGGCGATCATGGCGAGGTTTTCCTCCAAAGTGACCTGGAAGACCTCGGTGACATGCAGCGCCCAGGTTTTGCCGACGACGGTGACGGTGGGCGTTTTGGCATCGAGCAGCATTTTGACCTGCGGATCGTCTTCGACTTTCATTTTGCCACGGCGGGTCATGCCGAAGGCGGTGATTTTCGCGGTTTTCCAGGAGCGCTTGGCCGCTTCTTCGAAAAAGGCCGCGTCTTTGGGATTGGAACCGGGCCAGCCGCCTTCGATGTAATGCACGCCGAATTCGTCGAGCTTTTCGGCGACACGGATTTTATCGAGGGTGCTGAAGGAGATGCCGGTGCCTTGCGTGCCGTCGCGCAGGGTGGTGTCGTAGATGGTGACAGGAGACATGAGGGTATGGAAATGGAGAGGGGTAAAGGGGTGTGCAATAAGAAAACAGGCCGGATGGCGGATGCCCGAGGTTCCGGGGCGCCGGATGCCAAGAGCGCTTCAAGCGCAGGTATGAATGACACGGACTCCCTCGGCTGCGTCATGCGCAGAGGAGTCCGATGCTAATTCGGAAGATGTAGAGGATGTCAGGGCTGTTTCCCATGAGAGCGCGTCCTGTAAACGCGTAGCGCCTGACTGCAAAGGGAAGTTTCCAACACGAACCGGCTTACCTGCCGGTACTACTGTCGATGCTTTCTGCCGCAGCAGGGGGGATGGGCATGACATTTTTGCTGCTGGGCTCCTGCCAGCCTGCGGCTGGGATGGGGGCGAGGGTGCCTTCCAGGGAAGGGCGGATTTCGAGATGCTTGCGGAGCAGCATGTCCTCAAGATTGGCGTCGCGACGTTCGGCCATGCGTGTCAGCGGGAGGTCACTGAGGTCCATTTTGGGAATGAACGGCTTTTCTTCCATCAGTGGGACCGTTGTGGCAGTCGGGGCGGCTGCCTGCTGCGCTGGTTTGGCACGGGATTGGGAGACCATGCAGATGCTCATGAAGCACACGGCCGCCGCTGCGCCTACCATGCCCCACTTGGGCACCAGCAGGTTATTCCACCAAGTGGTGGTGCGCTCCCACATGAGTTCGAGGGAGGACTGCTGCAGCATGTCCGCACGCTGCCGTTGGTGGAAATCACGGAGGAAGTCCTCGGTGAACCCTTCGCCTGGCTGCTCAAACCGTTTCAATCGAATCAACCGCTGGATGTCTTCAAACTCACTCATGATGTGCTGTGGGTTATGCTGTGTAATTTCGTGAAGGGTGCCGGGCTATTTCACAAAATCTTCAAGGTAGGTCTGGAGCAGTCGATGGGCGTAAAACAATCTGGATCTGACGGTCCCTTCCGAGACTCCGAGTATCTTGCTGATTTCGGCATGTTGGTTACCTTGAACATCGTACAAAGTGACCACCGTGCGGTGATCTTCGGACAGCTTCATCATGGCTGCGTTCAACCTTTTTTGCAGCTCATGGATGTTCACCTCGCGCAGCGTACCCGACTTGGCGGTGGTCACGCGGATGAATTCTGGATCGTTCTCAATTCCTGTATCTACATCGTCAAGACTGACTTTGTGATACCGTCCGCGCTTCTTCAAAAAATTCAGCGTCATGTTCACCGAGATTGAGTAAATCCAGGTGTAGAAGGATGACTTGCCCATGAAGCGCTTAATGGAGCGGTAGGCTTTGGCAAACACATCCTGCAGCAGGTCCGCAGTGTCCTCGCGGTTGGAGGTCATGTTATAAATGAGGCCGTACAGCTTGGGCGTGTATTTGCGCACCAAGTCATCAAATGCCAGCGTGTCTCCCGCCTGCGCTCGGTCCACTAGGATACGATCCTCCGCCGCACTGCTGCTGGGTACCGGGGTTTTCAGCGGTGCGGTGGCAGCCACCGGGGCGCTGATGGATGTGTCTTGCATTTGCCCCAAGAAAACCACTCACAGCGTCAGGAGACAAGCATTTCTTCTGCTTGAACCTTTTTCTGTTATTTTTGAACGCTCCAGAGGTGGTCCACGCAGATCTGCGACCAGGTCTCGAGCTGGTCGCGCATGGCATGCAGCTCGGCCAGGGTGTGAAAGCGCAGATCCTGGATGGCGTCCTCGTTGGATTTTACGTCATCGCTGCTGAGCTCAAAAAAATGCACGACACCGAGATGCACGCTGCCGACCTCCGTCGCGTCATCATTGATGAGACCGATCACGCGCTGTGTGTGCGTGCCGCCGATGACCAACTCCTCGGCCATCTCACGCTCGACGCTATTGTAGTACATTGTCTCGCCGAGACCATCCTGGGCGGCGTCCACTGGATTGATGTGGCCGCCGATACCGATGGAGCGCTTCGCCACGAGACGCTTCTCGCCGGAGCTGCCGCCGCGCGTGTAGCTCAGGTAACGGCCCGCGTGATGGAAGATCGTGTAGGGGATGAGTTGCTTGTGCGTGGGATCACCTTCGGCGGTCGGGCGCTCCATGAAAAAATTGGCTCCCGGTGCCAGCATGGCGTGCAGGTAGCGCGGGGCGTCAGATTGGAAGCCTTGAAAGCTGCCTAGTTCATCAAACAGGGCGCGGGTGATGACGAGAACGTGTTCCATGATAAAAAGAGCGCGCAGAATGGATGGCCGTGCTGCCTGCGCAACCATTCAATCCAGCAACCACGCCTGCGTAGCGTCGCCTGCCTGCAAAGTTTGACCGGCGTCGAGCCGCAGCAGTGCCTCAGCGTGGCTGAGGGAGAGCAGTGCATGGCTTTGTTGCAGACCGAATGGCATGAAGCGACCCTCCGCCAGTGTGCCGCGCAGGTAGTGCGGCCGATCCCCCGGATTTTCGAGCAATGTGCCGGCGACCACGGGTAGCCAGCGTGGCGACAGGTGGGCTGCCGCAGCGCCCATCATCCTGAGCAGGGCAGGGCGGACAAACAGCAGGAAGGTCACGAAGGCCGACACCGGATTGCCCGGCAGCCCGAAAATGTGGGTGGAGTGTGGCTCAGGACGTGTGGCAAACAGGAACGGCTTGCCCGGCTTCACATTGACGCGCCAGAGTCCTGGCTCGATGCCGAGCTGCTTGAGCGCGGGCTTGATTTGATCGTGATCGCCCACGGAAACGCCGCCGCTGAGCAGCACGACATCGTTTTCATCCATCAACTGGCGCAGCGTGTCGCGGGTGGCAGCCAGATCGTCGCGGCAATGCACCTGCGTGCTGTGCTGAATGCCTAGCTGTGCCAGCAGGCCGCGCAGCATGAGGCCGTTGGTGTTGTAAATCTGCCCAGCTTGCAGCGGGCCAGCACCAGGAGGCACCAGCTCGTCACCTGTGCTCAGCACCGCCACGCGGGGCACGGCATGCACCTGCACTTGGGTGAGTCCCTGGGAGGCAAGCGTCGCCATGCGTCCAGGGGTGATCTTTTCGCCCATTCGCAGCACGAACTGGCCCTGGCACAAGTCCGCCCCAGCCCGTCGGATGTTCTCGCCTTGCACCACTGGTTCCACGCAGACGATGTGATCGCCCTCACGCCGCACATCTTCCTGCATGATCACGGCATCGGCTCCGGCAGGAATCGGTGCGCCGGTGAAAATGCGCACAGCACAGCCGAGTGCGACCTGCAAACCGCGATCCAAGCCCGCAGGCTGCGCACCATGGACGCGCAGGGAATGGCCGGCAGTGCTTTCGGCGGCGCGGAGTGCGTAGCCGTCCATCGAAGATTGATCAAAGGCCGGGATCGGCACTGTGGCGGGCACATCCTGGGCCGCATACCGGTCCAGCGCCTCAAACAACGTTTCTGCCACGGGCGGCAGCGGCATTACCGCCGTCAGGATGCGCTCCAGCGCTGCGCTTTCAGAAATCATCGGATGACAGGCAGTAGCTTGCTGGGATCTGCCGTAGGTTCGTCTGTCGGCACCGGCACGGGCGCGGGAGGCGGCGGTTGTGGGCGTGGCTGCACCGGCGTGGCAATGACTGCTGGCGGCGGCGTTTGGTTCAGCGGTTGGAATGGTGCATCCAGTGGCGGGATCACGTCTGCCTGCATGACGGGTTTCATGGGCACCAGCGCTCCGCCAAGGGTGGCGGTCATCGGCGGTGGCGTGGGCAGATCGGCCGCCGTGATCCGATACAGCACCAGATCGCGCATTTGCGGTGTTCCTTCCAGGATGTCTGCGGTGATGTAGTTGCCCTGCCGTTCCGGCGTCACCTTGAGCTTCGTCTTGGAGCCGTCGATGCCTTGCGCGACGATCTCCGTGCCTGCTGGGATGTTCAGGCGCTGCTCACAGTTGATGAGCACATAATTCTGCTCGGGATTCACCAGCTCGATCACGCCGACCACCTTCGCCTCGCCTGTGCGGTTGTTGGTGGACACTTTTTTGGAGGAAAGCAGCCAATTGGCCGTCTTGCCCTTGAGATAGGTGCAACCGGCCAGTCCCAGCAGCACCGGGAGGCAAATGATGCGAAGAATCGGCATGCGGCACTCATGCGCACGCAGCGCCCGCTGTCCAGCGACTAGCCGATGATCCCCAACTGCTTCAGCGTGGCGGTCAGCTCGTCGATCTTGGCCTGTTCCATGCCGACGAGCGGTAGGCGCAACTCATCGGTGCAATGGCCCGCGAGGGCCATGGCGGTCTTGATCGGAATTGGATTCGTCGAAAGCTTCAGGAAGGCGGCGAACAGCGGGTAGTAGCGCGTGTGTATTTTCAAGGCACTGGTGTAGTCCCCTTTGAGGGCCAGTTGCACCATCTCGCTGATCGGCTTTGGAATGAGATTGGCCGCGACGCTGACGATGCCGACACCGCCGACGGACATGAAGGGCAGGGTGAGGCCGTCGTCGCCGGACATGAT
>JBDNIB010000921.1:0-3065 GCA_041688535.1 Prosthecobacter sp. | reverse complement strand
TCGCGCATTCTTCCGTGGTCCAGATGTCGAAAAAGGCGGCGTCACCCACGACGGCAAAGCATTTGAGACCATCAACGATTACAAGCGCCTCCTGCTCGCCGATCCCGATCAAATCGCCCGCAACCTCGCGGAAAAGCTTCTCACCTACGCCACCGGAGCGGAGCCACAATTCGCCGACCGCGAGGTGATCGAGCAGATCGTTGCCAGGATGAAAACCAAGAACTACGGCCTGCGCACCCTCGTGCATGAAATCGTGCAGAGTCGTCCGTTTAGGAACAAATAAACCGCACCACCGCCATGCCACGCCACGTTCTCGACCGCCGCACTTTTCTGCGCTCCTCCGGTATCGCCATCGGGCTGCCGTTTCTCAATGCCATGACGCCAGCGGGCGCTGCGGAGGCGAAAACAGCCGCCGCGCAGCCGCGCCGGGTGCTGCTCATCGGTCGCCCGCTCGGCATGCATGCGCCGAACTTTTTTCCGACCGATGCCGGCAGAGACTACGCGCCGAGCCGCTCCCTGAAGTTCCTGCAAAGCCGCCGTGATGATTTCACCGTCTTCTCCGGCCTCTCGCATCGCTACGGTGCGGGGCATTACGCGGAGGTGGGACTCTTCACCGGCGTGCATCCCGATTTCATCCGGCCGAATGACATCAAGAACAGCATCTCGCTCGATCAGGAGATTGCTTCGCATCTGGTGGGCAAGACGCGATTCAATTCGCTCGTGCTCGGCGGCGGCAGCGCGGCGTGGAACCGGCGCGGCGTGCGGCTGCCAGCGGAGAGTCGCGTGAGTTCCGTCTTCAAGCAGCTCTTCATCCAGGGCACGGCGGACGAGGCCGTGCGTGAAATGCGGCGCATCAAGGACGGGCAGAGCATTCTTGATGATGTGCGCGACCAGCTTGGCAGCCTGAACGCCAAACTCGGTGCCGACGACCGTGAGCGGCTCGACTTGTACGTCTCCTCCATTCGTGAGGCCGAGCAGAAGCTCCAGCAGGACGAGACTTGGCAGGTCACGCCGAAACCGCAAGTGGAGGCGAAGCCACCCGTCGAACTCAGCAGCGCGCAACTCGTCGAGCGCAGTCGCCAGTGGTATGATCTGGTGCACCTCGCCTTTCAAACCGACAGCACACGCGTCATTTCCCTGTGGTTCGGCTCGCAGGACAAGCCGGAGATCCAAGGCGTGAACATCGGCCATCACGACGCCTCGCATCACGGCCAAGACCCGGCTAAGCTGGAGCAGCTCGCGCTCATCGAAGACGCGGAGATGATGGTCTTCGGCGATTTTTTGGACAAGATGAAAGCCAGCTCCGAAGGCGCGCAGTCCCTGCTCGACCGTTCATCGATTTTCTTCGCCAGCAACCTCGGCAACGCATCGAATCACGACAACACGAACCTGCCCGTGATCCTCGCCGGTGGTGGCTACAAGCACGCGGGCCACATCGCGCACGACAAGCAGAACAACACCTTCCTCTCGAACCTCTACGTCCGCATGATCCAGCAGACAGGCATCGAGTTGGACAAGTTCGGCGCGAGCACGGGCGTGCTGAGTGAGGTGTGATCGCTGTCGAGCACGGAATCAACGTTGCGAAAGGCAAATGCCTCTCTGCTCGGCTTCCCGTGAAGGGTCTGCCACATCTATGTTCGCGGATTCGTTTGCTGAAGATGTTCCGCCCTCTCTCCTGCCTGTCTCTGCTTCTCGCACTCAGCACGTTTACCGTCTCCGCTGCTGAGCAGAATGATCCCTTCGATTTTCTCGTCATGGGCTGCATGCCCTACTACATGCCGCAGGATGTCGGACGCTTCCAAAACGTCATTGCGGCAGCGAACAAGGTCGCACCCGCGTTCAGCGTGCATTGCGGCGACACCAAATTCGGGCAGAAACCCTGCGATGACGCGGTGTATGGCCAGATTCGCGCAGCCGCTTGTCTATGTGCCCGGCGACAATGAGTGGACGGACTGCCACACCGCACCCGCCGGATCGTTTGACCCGCTCGACCGGCTGTCGCTCGTGCGCCGCACGTTTTTCTCCGCCAAACACGAGAGTCTCGGCCAGCAAAAGCTCGTCCTCACCTGCCAGAGCGCCGTACAGCCGGAGTTTGCCAACTACATCGAGCACAACCGCTGGAGGACAACGCCGCAGCGATGGAGGAATTCCTCGCGCGCGACACCGCCGTGATCGCCTGGATGAAGGCCGCGTTTACCGAAGCGGCGAAACCCGAATACCGCGCTCTGGCGCTCTTCATTCAGGCCAATCCGCTATCCGAAACCAAACGCTCCGATCCACGCGGCACCGGCTTCGCCAGTTTCGTGCCCGCGCTGCGGGAAGCCGTGCAGGCGCTGCCGAAACCCGTGTATCTTTTTCACTCCGACAACCACTACTTCCGTATCGACAAACCACTGACCTCCGCCACCGGACAGATGCTGGAGAACTTCACTCGCATCGAAACCTTCGGCGGACACAACCTGCATCTCATCCAGGTAACGGTCACGCCGAACGCCGCCGAACCCCTGGTCGCCAGACCGCTCATCATTGAAGCCAATCGCGTCGATCCTACGCAGGCGCTGCCATCGAAGAAGTAGTCGGTCAGGCGGAAATGGTTTATCGGCACGCATGAGCAGGCTCATACTCATCGGTTTGCAGACGGGAATGCCACGCACACTGGGCATGACGGGCGCTGCCGACCCGATGGACCGCGAATGGGCGAGCGGATTTTTCAAGGAGCCTGTCACCAGCGTGAGACAGGTGACACGACTCGGCATTGATGGCGACGGCCAGGCCGACCTCGTCAACCACGGCGGACCAGACAAGGCGATCAACGTCTATCCCTCCGAGCACTACTCAAGCTGGGCGAGCGAGCTGGGCCTGACGCTCACGCCGGGTGCCTTCGGCGAAAATTTCACCACGCAGGGCATGACGGAGGCCGAAGTCTTCCGGGTAGAGCCGTCCGTTGCCGGGCGGCTCCCCCACAGACCCGTACGAGCCCAATTAAGGCATACGGTTCCTCAGATCAGGACTTCGCGTTATAGATGGAATGCACGACCCTGGGCGGTGGCAGTGGTAAATGCTCG
>JBDNIB010000920.1:0-2474 GCA_041688535.1 Prosthecobacter sp. | reverse complement strand
TTGCGGTCTATCAGGTTCTCTTCGTTGCTCTCCACCCCGCCTCGCGGCGACGCAGTTACTTCAAGTTCTCACCCAGAACACGGTTCCAGATGGCCGAGGTATTCCACCTCGGAGGGTCGTGACACTCCACAGCGCACGAGCAGGCCGGCATCGCCGCCTTTGTCGCCGCTGCGCTCGGCATGATCGCCGGCTCGCTGCTCAAACCTCAATCACAATCCGCATGACTACCGACTCCCACTGGTTCTGGCAGGCGATGATCGCCTGCGTCGTGCTCTGGTATTCTACCATCACGATCTGGGTCGCCATTCGCGGTGCGCGTGACATCCGCGAGATGGTCAAGCGACTCGATGAAGAGCCGCCACCACCGCCCGATTCCTGAGTTGGTTCTTGCCAACGACGGTCATCCGCGCTGCCATCGCCATGTCATGAAGTCATTCCTCGCCGCCTTTTCGTTCCTCGCCCTTGGCTCTTCGCTGTTCGCTGCGAAGCCGAACATCCTCTTCATCTACACGGACGACCAATCCTACCGCACTCTCTCCTGTTACGAGCACGCCGAGTCCTGGGCGCGCACGCCGAACATGGACAAACTAGCGGCGCGCGGCGTGCGCTTCACGCATGCCTACATCGGCACCTGGTGCATGCCCTCGCGCGTGACCATGCTCACCGGCCATCATCAATACGGCGCGCAGACCATGCGCATGGAGGGCGAGTATCCCGGCAGCGAGTATGATCCCCTGCAGTGCCCGTTCTGGCCTGCCGTCTTCCGCCAAAACGGCTACCACACCGCGCACATCGGCAAATGGCACTCCGGCCGCGATGCGGGCTTCGGCCGCGACTGGGATCATCAAATCGTGTGGAATCGTCCGCGCCATCCCGCGAACGCGCCGAACTACTACCACGACCAGCTTCTCTCCATCGACGGTGGCGAGCCAAAGGTCGTGCCCGGCTACTCCACCGACAACTACACGCGCTGGGCCGTCGATTACATCAAAGGCGGGAAGCGCGACGCGACCAAGCCCTGGTATCTCTGGCTCTGTTACGGCGGCGTTCACGCGCCCTACCAGCCTGCGGAACGCCATCTCGACGACTACCCCGGCGTCAGCGTCGCAACGCCGGCCGACATCTATCCGCCGCGCGCTGGCAAGCCCGGCTACATGCAAAAAATCGCCGCCTGGGAAAAAGGGCCGACCGGTGAGCCGGTGCTCAGCGACAAAGCCATCGGCAGCGAAGTGGGCGACGACTTCGAGCGCGATCGTGGCCGCACACTTTCCACTTGGTCGCGTCAGTATCATCAAGCCGTGCGTGCTTTGGATGAAGGCATCGGTCAGGTGCTCGCCGCGCTCGAAGAATCCGGCCAGCTCGCGAACACACTCGTCGTCCTCACCGCCGATCAAGGCTACGCCTGGGGCCAGCACGGCTTCCGCGCCAAGCTCGCCCCCTACGACGCGAACATTCGCTCGCCGCTCATCATTTCCATGCCCGGCACCCTGCCAGAGGGCAAAGTCTGCCGCACACCCGTCGGTGGTGCCGATCTGCCACCCACTTTCTTCGGTTTCGCCGGACTTGAGCTGCCATGGAAAATGCACGGCCACGATCTCACGCCGCTGCTGAGAAATCCCGACGCCGCATGGCCGCACACCACCATGATACCCTTCACCGCCGACAAATTCGGTGCTGACTGCGATGCTGTTCCTGCGCCGCCCGCCGATCGACACAAATCCGGCGTCCCGTGGTATGTCATGCTCGCCAGCGGCCAGCATAAATACATCCGTACCCTCGAAGCCGGTGAACCCGAGGAGCTCTACGACCTCCTCGCCGATCCCGACGAACTCACCAACCTCGCCGCCGATCCCGCGCAGGCCGAAACGCTGAAAAAACTCCGCGCCGCCGCCATCGCCGAGCTAAAACGCACGGATGCGAAGATGGTGGATTCACTGCCGCCGGTGCGGGAGTAGCGGTTTGCCAAATCCGACACTCTATTTGCTGAGATGTCGGAACGAACCGTTCGTTTCAGACTGCACCCATGCGCCACGCCTTCCTCGCGGTTTCTCTCCTCTTCGCCCTCTGCTCTTCGCTCTCTGCGGAGTCGAAGCCGAACATTCTTTTCATTCTGACCGAGGATCAGGGCGCACACATGAGTGCGTTCGGTGCGCCAGGCATTCAAACGCCGCACATGGATGCGCTGGCGCGGGCGGGGGTGCAGTTTCGGCAGGCTTACGTGGCGTATTCGGTCTGCTCAGCGTCGAAGGCAGCGATCTACACTTCCCTGCACAATCACACGAACGGCCTGCTCAACAACACGGCGAACTACCACAAGCCCGCCAACAAACTCACGGACGCGGAGAAGAAGCGAGCGGTGTATGTCGAGAATCGCATTCACAGCGAGACACAGACGCTGATCGAGCTGCTCAAAAATGCCGGTTACTACCAGGGCGTCACGCACAAGCTGCATGTCGCGCCGGTGGAGCGCTTTC
>JBDNIB010000919.1:0-1512 GCA_041688535.1 Prosthecobacter sp. | reverse complement strand
GACGGCATCCTGGAAGAGGGCGGCTGGCTCGGACGTCTCGTCGCCGTGACGATCCTAGCTCTGCCACTGACGCTGGCAGCCGTGCGCACGCCGGACCAGTTCAGCGCCACCGCGATTCTGAACAAAAATTTTTACAACCCCACCTACGGCACCGGCGCACGTGCGGAGCAGTTCTCCCTGGCGAGCAAGATGGAGGCCGGCAAGACCGCGCCCAAGCCGCTCCCGCCCGCCGCTGCCGCCAAACCAGACGCACCGCCGCCCGGAGTCGCCGCCGCTGAGGCAGCGATGGCTGATGGCACGAAAAAGGTGACCAACAAGGATCTGCCTGCACCAGCGCAGGACTCGAAGAGCTACGGCACTTTCACCCTGGAAGACCTCAAGGCCCAAGTGCCGCAGAGCAAGGACGGCAATTTCATTCTCGAAGTGCCTGAGCTCTACTACACTGGCGGCGATGTCGAGGTACAGAAGGTGCTCACCGGCCAGATGGTGGAAACCATCGCGCAAGTACTGCCCGAGAAAGTGAACAACGACGACGGCCACCGCCTGCGCGTCTTCCGCATGCTGGTCCAATGCTGCGCCGCGGACGCCCGCCCGTATTCCGTGCCCGTGGATTTCGGCAAAAAAGCCCCCGAATTCAAGGACATGACCTGGGTCAAAGTCGTCGGCAAAATGAACTACAAAAAGGAAGGCGATCAAACCGTCCCGATCATCGAAGCGACAAAAATCGAGGAAACGACCGCACCGGACAATGCGATGATTTACTGAGGCGGTTTGACCCGAATTGACCCGTCACATGGTCAAGAACAGGTCACCGAGTCGTCAAGCATTGCCGGATCAATACACGTCGCGCCGGTAACGTTTCGCGTCCTTCATTGACTGTACGTAGGCAGCGGCTTCCTCGGGAGTTTTGCCGCCTTCTATTTCAATGATGGTGTGCAGGGCCTTATCCACATCGTTGGCCATGCGTGAGGCATCGCCACAGACGTAGAAGATCGCGCCTTGCTCCAGCCAAGCCCAGAATTCGGCGCTAGCTTCGAGCATCTTGTGCTGGACGTAGATTTTTTCGGCCTGATCACGGCTCCAAGCGGTATCGAGCCGCGTCAGGGTGCCGTCGGCGAGATAGGCCTCAAACTCGTCCTTGTAGAAGTAGCAGGATTTGGCGCTGACCTCGCCGAAGAACAGCCAAGCTTTGCCTTTCGCACTGGTCGCTTTGCGTTCTTCGAGGAAGGCCCGGAACGGGGCGATGCCGGTGCCGGGGCCGCACATGATGATGGGCGTCTCCTCCTGCGGCTCGGGCAGGCGGAAGCCTTTACCGTGATTCACGAAGCATGGGATGAACGTCCCGCCCACGGTCACGCGCTCGGCGAGGAAGGTGGAGCACACACCGCCACGCACGCGGCTATGACTGGTGTAGCGCACGGTGGCGACGGTGAGATGCACCTCCTCAGGATGCGCCTTCTGACTGCTGCTGATCGAGTAGAGGCGGATGTTCAGCTTTTTCTGCGTCAGCAT
>JBDNIB010000918.1:0-6309 GCA_041688535.1 Prosthecobacter sp. | reverse complement strand
TCCAGGGCGAGTGAACTGAAGCGGCTGCACAGGCGCGCCGGCCGGGTTTTTCAATGTCATGCCATCGACAAACTGCCGGCGTGCGATGTGATAGGCGAGCAAGACACCGTCGGCTTGGAGGATGACGAGAAACTGGCGGCAGGGCGAGATGACGATGTCCGCAGGTTTTTTATCCGGGAGGGCGAAACCAAACAGGTCTCGGAATGCACCGCCGCTGGTGATGTCGTACGCGAAAATTTTCGGATCATGGCTAGCCGGGATGAGCGCAGGATCGGTGATCTCGCGCACATATTCATCACGCAGGCTGCTGCCTGCGGCAAAGATCTCCTGACGCGCCGGCGCGCCTGCAGCGGAGAGCACAATCCGGCTGGCGGGCGTCCACAGGTCGAAGCAACGGCTCATGAAGACTGCGGTCTGGCTCTGAGCGAGCGTGCGTGGATCAAACAGCTCCAAGCCCGTGGAAAAGGCCGTGCCGCCACGCCCAGGCCGTCCGCGTCCGATGTCGATGAGCCGTCCGTCCAGCGTGGTGAAGATTTCGCGGTAATCCTTCATGCCGCCGCGCGACGTGGCGTCCACGGGCTGCGGCGAGAGACGGTCATGAAACATCTCCGTGCTGAATGCGGCCAGCGGCCGGTCTTTTTCCGCGTAACGCAGCCGCGTCATGCCGGTGTAGCCGGGCACGTAGAGCCAGAGCGCGTCGTCATGTCGTGCCCACATCATGTTGTAGGGCCCCAGGCCGACCTGGGCGGGCAACTGCGTCGCTGTCGTGCCGCTGCGCAGGGGCAGGTAGCGTTTGAAGACCTTGCGCTCCGTGGCGCGTCGCGAGAAATCGAGCTTGGAGAAGTAGTAGCCGTACTCGCAGACGCCGATGGCCTGGTCCGCCTCGCCAGGAATCGGCGTGATGCCGTAGGCGGGTCCTTGCGACAGGCCGTTCAATGCGGCGGCGAGCTCGCCATGGCGCGTGGCGTCGGCTTTGATCTTGGCGGCGATGTCGAAGCGCAGCTTGAGCTCGCCGGACGGCGCGCCTTCGAAGGTGCTGCGGTAACGGCCATCACTGCCGACCAGTTGCTCCTTCGTGGCTCCTGGAAGGATCAAAGCGAGCGCGGCGCGGCTCATGACGCACTCGCCATAATCAAAGCGCAGGAACTGCCGGCCACTGCTGCCGACATTGATGCGGCGCTGCTGCGTGAGGCCGTTCTGAGTGATGACCTCACCTGTGGACAAGGGACCGCCGCCAGTCGTTAAGCGGCCCACGTTTCCTTTCGCATCGAATTCGAGACGCCACGGCCCGCCGTGATGCAGCGGGGCTGATTGGAAATAGATGCCGCCCTGCGTGGCCACTGGTGCCAGTATCTTGCGCGAGAACTCGCCGACCGGCACCTCGCCGTCGTAGAGCGCATTCGGCGCGCCAGGCCAGCAGCCCGCGTGCAGACGGATGTCCGCGCCGAAAGCCGCCGCGTCGTTCCAACCTTCCTGCGGCACCGAGATCACACCGCTGCACACCTCGAAGCTGCCGTTCGGCGTTTTCACGCGGTAGTTCCGCGCGAAGACGATGTAAACGCGGCCATGCGCACAGAGCAGCTCGCCGAGATCTGCGTCCCATCCACGCGTCCAGCCTGCCGCGGGCGGGATGAGCCGGCTGCATGCCTTCATGAAATCCACTGGCGGCTGCTCGAACTTGCGCGTGTGCGGATTGTACCGCGCCAGCCATGCGCCTTTGGAAATGTTGGTGAAGTAGATGCGCCCCTGGTCATCCACCTCAGCGCTCTGTCCGCCCTGCATCAATCCGCCGGACGATTCACCGAGCATGCGCAGTCCTGCGGGAGTCTGCTCATCCGTCGTATGCACCGCGATGTCATTGAGCGTCAGCGTGGCATCGCCGGTTTGCGCGAGCCATTCGCGTTGCAACGGCACTTCGACGAGAAACTTCCACCAGTGCCGCACCTGCATCGTGGCCGCGTCACACACGGCCTTGCGATACGAGAAGTAGAGGCTGCACCGTGTCGCATCATCCGGCGCGGCCGTTTGGCGCGAGACGACGACGTAGTTTTGCGATCCCAGCACCGGCAGATCGCTGTCGGAAAAGACGGGATAGGTGATGTCATTGGCCGAAACGATGCGCGCCGGTGGCACCAGTGTTTCGTGCCGCAGTCCGGACGTGTCCGGCAATGCGATGAGCGGTGTGTCGCTGGCTGGCATGGCCCGTCCACGCTCGATGGCGGCGCTGGTGCTGGTGGCCCGAGGCAGATGAGAAACCGGAGGCAATTCAGGCACGGGACTGACGCGTTGGGTGTGAACCGCTCCGCCATCGGCGCTCTTGATCTCAATGGCGGCGCTCCTGCACGGCCCGTTTCCCTTCAAATCGACGACCAGGGCGCCCGGCATGACGGGATCGGCCATGTCCACCGTGAAATGGCGCTCGCCTGCATCGCCGACGAGCGTGATGCTGGCATCCAATCGCGAGTGCGACTGCCGCAGCACGTCCAAACCGCCGATTTGAATGATCAACTCGTCACCACTGCGAAAAATGGCGTTTTCCGAGGCCTGGACGCTGCGAAGCGGAAGAACCGGCGTGGATGCGATGACAAGGAGAAGGAGCGATTTCATGGCGGTCACTCGTAGAGGAAGTCGTGCTGGCGGAGGAGATAGGTCACCACGGCACGCCAGGCACGCACGGTGTAGTGGGGATCAGGAACAGGCTGTTCGAGGCCTTGTCGGCAAAAGTAGTTCTCCTCGGTGTCGTGACGTTTGGCGGCGGCTTCCTTCACGATGTCGGCGAAGAGTTGCAACGTGCGCCCCACCTCTGCGGCTTCCGCACGACCGAGAATGCGCTGGTGCAGGTGAGTGATGGTGTTGCGAATCTTCGCATCGTTCTCGGGGATTCCGGGAACGACATCAGGCTCAATGTGCGGGAAAAGCAGGCGCTTTGCTGCCGGTCGGCTGAAATCGAGCGCGGTTTCTTTGCAGGCGACGTCGTTGGACAGGATGCGTTGCAGCGCTCCCATCGCGCCACTGGGATCGGCGGCACGTTCGGTGACTTCCTTCGAATCAATGCCGCCGTAGAGCATGGCGAGCTGGTCATTGAGCTTGCCCCAAGGACGGCCAAACACGGCGGCGACTTTGCGCTCGACCTGTTCGGGCGCGAGCATGCGTACGATGCCGAT
Source organism: Prosthecobacter sp. (assembly GCA_041688535.1). Lineage (GTDB taxonomy): Bacteria > Verrucomicrobiota > Verrucomicrobiia > Verrucomicrobiales > Verrucomicrobiaceae > Prosthecobacter. The sequence goes on along the minus strand of JBDNIB010000918.1, from coordinate 3,145 downwards.
GTCATCGAGTTCCGCCTTTCGCTCGGGGTTGATGGCGACGGTGGTGAGTCCGTCGGCACGGTAGAAGTCGGTGGCGACCCAGTCTTTGAACACCTGTTTCAAATGAAAGCCGTTCTTCGCAAAGCGTGCCGCGATGGACTCAAGCAGCGCGCGCTGTTCCTGGTGCGCGCGGTGCCTAGCCGTAAACAGCGGATCATCGAGGTCTTTCGGCGGCAGCAACACTTTGCGGCCCGTGAGGATGTAATAGACGTGCTCGACCATCGCGACGGCGAAGCGCGGGTCTTTGATGGTGCGCTCGCCGAGCCATTGCAAGGCACGCCAGCGGTCAGTCGCGGGCAAGCCCACACCTTCATAGCCAGCGCCGAACATGTCGGTGAACCAGCCTTCCTTGCGCTTGCCATACACGCCTTGCTCCGCGAAGCGCCAGTAGTCCTGAAACAAGCCCGCGAGAGGATCGAGCGTCTTGTGGCACACGACGCACTCAGCGGCCTCCATGGTCGGCACTTTGTATTTCGCCGTCGCCGCTGCTGCATCCGAGACACGTGCGGCGAGTTCCAGCACATCGACACCGAGGAAGTGCTGGTAATACATGCGCGCGCGCAGCCGGTTTCGGTTCGTTTCAGTCGTCGGATAGCGGCACAGGTATTGGAAGGTGCTGAGCAAGCCCGCGTGCGGATAGAAGCCGGTCGCCGACTCCTGGTCCTGCTGTTTGGCACGACCCTTCAGCGCCTTGAGCTTCACGGGGATGTATTCAAATGGATCGTCCACGTTCTTGAACTTCGCTTTCATCTCCTCGAAGACGCCGTAGCCGCGCGCGGAGTAGGGCGTGACCATGATGTAGTCGGCGGTGACGATCTCGGTGAAGGGCTTGTCGTTGCGCACGATGTGCTCGATGAGCCGCATCGGCTCTCCATGGATGGCCTCACGATATTGATTGGCGAGCTTGTAGCCTGCCTGCCTGCGCTCCTTCTCGTCCTTGATGTGGCTGAGGTCGTGCTTCTGATACCACAGCCGGGTCTTTTCAAAGTGATCATACGACAGGGACGTCTCCGCGTTGCCGTCCGCTCCCAGGGTGAGGAAGATGTCATTGAAGCCCTCGCGCAAACGGTCGTAGAACGCGTCCTCCTTCATCACGCCATCAAGCACCGTGGAAATCCCGTCTGGTTTGCCGAGCGATTTCAAATCCGCATCGGATGGCAGCCGTCCTGCGAGCGATAAAGTCACCCGCCGCAACAGGCGCTGGTCATCCAGCATCGACACACCCGCGAAGAACGGCGGTGCGTCTTTGGCGGCCACGGCAGGCTGCGGTCGGTCGATTTGCCGAACAAATTTTTCGAGAACGCGGTAGCCGACGGAGTCCGGCTTGAGCACCTCCTCGCCCTCGTGATCGAGCTTGCCCGTGGCTTTGAGCAGCAAACGCGAACCGCCATCCTTCAGCGACTTCGCCATGCGCGTGAACGCGGCTAGGTTGTGAATCTGTGAAACGTGGCGGGCGGGAGTTTGATCGCGCGTCGGGTCTTGCAGCACAAATTTGCTGTCCTTGGCATCCCCGCCGTCCTTGTGGCATTTCAGGCAGGAATGAACGCCCACCTTCGGCCAGACTTCCGCGTTGAAATAAGTGTCAGCATGCGCGGAGAGGATCAGCGGCATGATCATCAGGGACAATGCTGGCAGAAAACTGGTGGATCGTTTCATTGAGCAGTCATCCAAACGAACACGGACTGAGTTACTTTCCGTGGCAACACAGCTCGATTTCGTCCCGTAGGTTTACGCCCCCATGAAGCTGACGCCTATTGTTTTTCTTTGTTCCCTCGCTGTGACCGCTCGCGGAGCAGACGCCGTGCTCACGTTTGAAAAGGACGTGCGGCCCATCGTGAAGGCGCACTGCACGCACTGCCATGGCGAGGAGGAAAAGCCAGAGGGCGGCTTGGATCTGCGGTTACGCCGCTTCATGGACGAGATCGTCGTGCCAGGGCAGCCGGAGAAGAGCAAGCTCGTCGAGGTCATTCGCAGCGGGGAGATGCCGGAGAAGGGTGAGCCGCTCAAGGCGGCGCAACTGGCCGTCATCGAGCAATGGATCGCGCAGGGCGCGAAGACGGCGCGGCCGGAGCCGCTGGTGCTGGCTCCGGGGCCGATCATTTCGGACGACGACCGCGAGTATTGGGCTTTTCAGCCGGTGCAACGGCGTGCGGTGCCGGTGAATGCCGATGCGAAAAAGCTGCGCACGCCGGTGGATGCCTTCGTTTTGGCGAAGCTGCGTGAGAAAGGGCTCGATTTCGCACCCGAAGCGGATCGGCGGACGCTGATTCGGCGTGTGACGCTTGATCTGACCGGCCTGCTGCCCACGCCGGAGGAGGTGGAGGCATTTGTCTCAGATAAGTCGCCGCTGCCCTATGAGCAGCTCGTGGAGCGCCTGCTGGCGTCGAAGAACTACGGCGAACGCTGGGCGCGGCATTGGCTGGATGTGGTCGGTTACGCGGACTCGAACGGCTACTCGGAGGCGGACAGTGTGCGGCCGCAGGCGTGGCGCTATCGCGACTATGTGATCCGCGCGATGAATGAGGACAAGCCCTGGGATGAGTTTATCCAGGAGCAGCTCGCGGGCGATGAACTCGCCGGTGCGACGCATGCGGACTATCAGCAGGCAGTGCTCGATTCGCGCCGCACGGACCAGCTCATCGCTACGGCGTTTTTACGCATGGCACCCGATGGCACAGGCGATGCGCCGGATGATGCGAAGCTCGCGAAGAACCAGGTGGTCGCCGAGCAGATGAAGATCATGACCTCGTCGCTCATGGGTATGACCGTGGCCTGCGCGCAGTGTCACGATCATCGCTACGATCCGATTACACAGGCTGATTATTACCGCCTGCGCGCCGTGTTTGATCCGGCCTACAACTGGGAAGCCTGGCGCGCACCGGCGCAGCGGCTGTATTCGCTCTACACGCCCGAAGAGCGCGTGAAGGCCAACGAGATCGAGAAACAGGCGGGCGACATCAACCGCGAGGCACAGGCGATGAGCAAAAAATTCCTCGATGAGATCTTCGAGGTCGAGATCAAGAAGGTGCCGGAGGTCGAGCAGGCCGCTTTCCGCATCGCACGCGACACGCCGAAGGAGAAACACACGCCGGAGCAGAAGGCGCTG
>JBDNIB010000917.1:0-5838 GCA_041688535.1 Prosthecobacter sp. | reverse complement strand
GGAGCGGCAGGCGGCGGCGGGCAGGCCAATGACGAGAGGTTTGGTCAGATGTCCGGCTTCCGCAGGGCTTTCCACGGCCTCATTGCTACTGGTGTTGCGCGGCTTCCAAACTCGCCAGGCGGCATTAGGGGCGGGGAGTAGAAGTGTGGCAGCAGAGAGAGACATGCGTTGGGTGGCGGGTAAGAACGTGAGCTGGCTGGGGAAGTTGCGGCGGAGTGTGACGAAAATGGAATGACGCTATCAGGCCCGCCGCCGTGCCGTAAGGAGGGCGTTTCACCGGGTTTATTCATTCCTCCATCCGCCCCAGATAGGTCATGGAGCCGGTTTCTGAATTGCGCCGGGTGACGACGATGATCTTTGACCTTTTTTCCCCCACCCAGCCGATGCTGGTGATGCGGCGCAGGGTGGTGTCATCATCGTTGACGATGCCTCGGATGGATTCCAACCGGTCCCCGGCGAGGCCGAGGAGCTGGTAGGCCTCATTGTCACTGATGCGACGGTCGTCCTCGGTGCCGGGAATGCCGTCGCCACCATCACGTTCGGTGATGAAGCGGGTCACGTCGTTCTCAGAGGCACCTGTCACGGCCAACAGCACGTCTTTGAAAACGGTGCGCAGGTCGATCTGGCCTTCGCCATAAACGCTGAAGTATTCGCGCCAGTCGGGCTTCTTGCGGTCCACGGCGTCCATGCCGCGCACCAGCAGCATTTCCTCCACGCGGGCGAAACCCGAATTGCGTGGCGCATCATAAATGCCTAGCTGCTTGTAGTACTCCGCCTCAGCGCCGTTGGCACGCTGGTCGCTGTCGCGGTCCACCCAGTCGGCCAGCGAATCAGCGGCGATGCCCGCCTCGTCCGCATTGAGCTGCCAGTAGATGAACAGATTGTAGATCGCCTCATGCAGGCGTTCGTCGGTGGCGTAGTTGATCGGGATGCGCGCACCTTCGTAGTTGATGACCACATCGAAGCCGCTGTCGGGGCCGACTTTTTGCTTCAGCACCAGGTCGCCACGGCGAATGTTCGGATGCATGCCGACAGCGAGGCCGCTTTCTGCCAAATGCAGCGCACGGAACTGATACGCGGCCAGTTTTGCCTCCTCCGCGCTATAGGTGATGTATTCCACCACGCCCATGACCGTGATGGACATGAGCAGGATGGCCCAGATCATGAGCATGAGCGCTGAGCCGCAATTGCGCGCTGTCGCCAGTGAAGTGCCGTGCAGTTGTTTCATGGCGCACGACCTCCGCTGCCGCTCGGAGGCGCAATGCCACCATCGCCCGGAGGACCTAAACCCCCTCCTGGTCCACGACCGCCGCCGCTGGGAGGGCCTCCTCTGCCACCTCCGGGTGGACTACCGCCACCACCGCCGCCGCCAGCGGTTGCTGCGGGAGTAGCACCGCTTCCACTGGATGTGGTCGATGGTGCCTTGCCTGCGATCAACGTGATCGTTGGCACACCGAACACCATGCGGATCGGCAGTGTACGCTCTTTGAGGACGAGCAGCCCTTCGATCAAATCAGGCCACTTCGACTTGTCCCACTTCTCATACCACTGCTCCTCCTTTTCGACGTAAAAGCGCCATTTGAAGGACACCACATCCGGCAGCAGCGGCATCCAGTAACGCCCCTCCTCATCCGGCGCGTACAAGCCGGTCGTGGACTGGCGGGTGCTCTGCTGCCGATCATCCGTCTGCGGGATCAAATCCTCGCGCGACAAGCTCAAATAATGCAGCGGCATGTTGTTGGAGTCAGTCGGCCCATCGGGATGCGGACGAATGCGTAAAATGGTATCCTTCAGGGTGATCGGATTGAGTCCGAACGGAAAACAGTCGGGCGAACCCGAGATCGTCAGCTCCTGAATGATCGGCTCCGTGTTCTGCACCAGTTTCAGCGTCAGCGTGGCGGTGCTGGGCAGGGTGGCAAAGGTCTTGCGGTTCAGCTCGATGAAGCGGTTCACCGCGTCACTTTCGCGCTGGATGTGTTCGATCTCCGCCGCGCCACGCACCGAGCCGCGAATGATCGCGAATAGCGTGACGGTGATCATCGAGAGGATCGTGATGCCGATCACGACCTCGATCAGGGTGAAGCCCCTAGCACCATGCCTATTTCTGCGGGGCTTTGTACACATAGACGTTGAGGGTGTCTTCCTGTGGCACGCCGTCGAAGGACGAGGTGGCACGGATGGTCAGGGAGTAAAGATCGCTCAAGGTGCTGCCGCTGGTCGTGCGCAGCGCCAATGGCTCCGTGCTGCTGGTGTAGGTCACACCATACGTCGTGTCCATTTGCGTGGTGCTCATGTCAGTGATCGGTTTGCGCCGGATCTCCTCCAAAAAATTGCGCATCCCGATGCGGATGATCTGGTCACGTTTCAGCAGGTTCGCCGTTTCCAGTGCCTGATTTAGCGATTTTGCCAATCCCAGCACCGCGATGGCAAAAATCGTCAGAGCCAGCACCAGCTCAAACAAGATGTAGCCGCTGCGGCGCTTGGAACACTTGGTCTTCATCGCAAGTCCACCACCTCCCGGATGATGTCCGCAGTTAGAGCGCCGAATTCGACATCGAACGTCGCGGATTCGCGTTCGATATGGACTTTGAGCGGCTGGCACACGCCACTGGGCTGAAACACCCACAGTATCACCACATCGCCTTCCAGATAGCGCGGCTCGGTGTCATACCAGAACTGAATGGCGCACTTCATATCCGGCGGCATCTCGTATTTTTCGATCCAATGTTCGTCAAACTTCGGCGCAGGCGGTGCCATCGGCAGATCGGTGGTCTTGGTGACACTGCCGCCGTTGTCGAGGTCGTTTTTGTCGAAGGTCTCTTGCTGTGCCGGCGGATTCTCCCCGGTATCGAGGTAGGACTGCAACTGCGCCAATTGCAGATACGGATTAAAATAACGCGAGGCACTGAAGCCGCCGCCATGCAATGCCACCTGATAGGGGCGTTTCTCCGTCATCGCCCGCATGCGCGCCTCACGCGCCAGCCGGACCAGCGCCGTCACTGGCTCACGTGCCAGGCGCTCCTCCCGAAAACCCTTCAACATCGGCACCGTCGCCGCCGCCAGCACCGCGACAATGGTCAAAGCGATGACGATTTCAATGAGCGTGAATGCACGGGCTGGTAAATGACGAATGACGAATGACGAATGACGAAGAGTGAGGTTATCACTCACCTCATGGCTGGACTTCGTGCTTCGACATTCTGGTTTCATTCGTCATTCCATCATTCTGGTTTCGTCATTACTTCGCCGCAGGCGTCCGCTTCCAGTTCCCGATGTCATCCTCCGTGCCTTCCACTCCGTCCGCACCCAGGGTATAGACATCGTACGGCTTCTTCGATTTCTGCGCTGGGAAGCGGTACTTATACACTTGGCCCCAGGGATCTTTCGGCATCTCCTCCATGAACGCGCGGTAGTTTTCCGGGATCGGCTCTTTCGTGGGTTTTTCCACCAGCGCTTCCAGTCCCTGCTCGGTCGTGGGCATGCGCAGGGCGCGTGATTCATAGGATTGCAGCGCCAGGCCGATGGCCTGCAAGTCGCTGTCCACCCGCGTGTCCTTGGCGGAATCAATCTGCCCTTTGAGCAGGTAGATCGAGCCGGAGGCCAGGATGGCGATGATGGTCAGCGTGATCACGATTTCAATAAGCGTGAAGGCGGCGGTACGGCGGGTCGGGGTATGCAGTTGGCTAATTTTCATGGCGGAATGATTGAACAGGATGTTTGGAGGGATTAACAGGAGGAATTGCGGTTGGTTTCGGCGCTTTAGCCGCCGCCTCGGATGCCGGTGACACTCTGTGCGATGGCCGCGACGATGGAATAGGCCACGGTGCCGACCATGACGGCCATGAAAATGAGGATGACCGGAGTGATCATGGCGGTCATGCGCTTGATACGCTTGTCGAGTTCCTTGTCGTAACGCGTGGCGCATTTTTCCATGGATTTGCCGAGCTGGCCGGTTTGCTCGCCCACCGCGATCATGTCCGCCAGCAGCAGCGGAAAACTGCCCACCTTGCGCAAGGCGGTGGACAGCGGCGCACCTTCAGAAACCTGATTCGTCACCTTCGCTAGCAGGCTTTGAATAAAGACGTTGGCGGAAATTTTGGAAACGAGCCGGATACTGTTCAGCAACGGCACGCCGTTGGTGATCAAGTTGCCCAGCGAGTGCGCGAACTGCGCGTAGAAGCGCATGCTCATGATCGAGCCGAACAGCGGCAGTTTGAGCCGCGTCTCGTCCCACCACAGCCGCCCAGCCGGACTGGAGATGTAACCGCGAAAGGTCAGCACGATGACGGTGATCACAATCACAATGGCCCACCACCAATGGCCCATGAAATTGTTGAAGCTGATGAGCAACTGCGTCGCCGCCTGAAGCTGCTGGCCGTTTTTGCCCATCAAATCCATGATCTGCGGCACCATGAAAGTCATGAACACCACCATCAGCACGACGCAAGCGCCCATCAGGAAGGCCGGATAAATCATCGCCTGCGTCACTTTGGCCTGGAGATCGGCCATGACGGCTAGATTCGTGGACAAACGCCGCAAAATGCTCGGCAGCGAGCCGCTGACCTCACCGGCGGCGGCCAGATTGCAGTATAAATCATCGAAGCTCGGCGAGGCCTTCCGCAGCGCCTTCGCTACGGTGGAACCTTCACGCAGCTCATTGCGCATCGTCGTGGCAATGTTGCGCACTGCCGGCGACTCCTGCCGCTCCTGCATCACGCGGAATGCCTGGTCGATTTGCAGCCCGCCATCCAGCAGGTCCGCCAGTTCTTCCGTGAATGAAATCAACTGCGCCCGCTTCAATTTCACCGGCCCGCCCGCCGCAGCGGCTGCCTTGGCCTTCGCCGCATCGGATTTCTCCTCCTGCGTGACCTTTACCGGCGTCAGCGCCTGCGCCTCGATCTGCCGAAACGCCTCCGCCCGCGAGCCAACGTTGAGCGAGCCGGAGACAGTCTGTCCGGTGGTAGTGAGCGCGGTGTAGGCGAAGGCGGGCATGGGGCGAAATGACGAGTGACGAAATCAGAATGACGAACGCTGTGGCAATTAAAGGGTCAGCCACGCTTAGCGAGCAGGCGGTCGCGCTTGGCGGCCTGAATGACATCAACGATCATGGTAGTTCTTCGCGCAATTCTCTGGCGAATTGTTCCAAGCTGATGAGTTTCGTCTCCCCGGATGCCAGGCGGCGCTCACGTTCAGCGAGCACTTCGAAATGCCAGTCCTGCGGTGTGCATGCCTCCTCGGTCCGGCAGGCCGTTTCCAAGTCTTGATCCAGCGCCTCTTTCAGCGCGAGCTTGTGCGCGAAGCTCATACGTTCCAGCGGGATTTCGATAGGAGGATTGGTGGCGAGAGTCATGGGCTGAGATTACTCAATCAAAGGCGGGTTGGCAATGCTACTCGCTCGCTGCGGTCACGGTCATGACTTCTTCCAGTGTGGTGATGCCTTCGGAGGCTTTGCGGAAGCCGTAGTAGCGCATCGGGATCATGCCGTCTTTGAGGGCCTGGGCTTTGAGTTCCATGCTGTTGGCGCGGTTGTTGATCTTGTCCTGCAGGGCTTCGCTCATGACGCAGATTTCCATGATCGCCAGACGGCCGGTGAAGCCGGTGTTGCGGCAGGCACGACAGCCGACGGGTTTGAACAGCTTGTCTTTCCATTCCATCGGGAAACCGATGGTGCGCAGGTGGCTGTCTTCGTGATGCGCGGGCTGTTTGCACAGGCCACAGAGCGTGCGCACCAGCCGTTGCGCCTGGAAGGCACGCACGGAGGACGAAATCATGAACGGCTCGATGCCCATGTCGAGCAGACGCGAGATGCCGCCGACGGCGTCGTTCGTGTGCAGGGTT
>JBDNIB010000916.1:0-2027 GCA_041688535.1 Prosthecobacter sp. | reverse complement strand
CCGACCTGCTCCGGCATGAGCATGCCTTTGAAGACCAGCGTGCGGGAGGAGAGACTGGAGCAGTACCAGAAATCATCCACGTCCGCCGTGCGGATGGCGGTGACGGAACGCTTGCGGATGATGTAGAGCCTGCGCTCAAAGGTCTGCTGATCCGGGCAGTTGTCCCCACGCTCGATGAAAGCCATGCGCATGAACGGCTCGCTGTCTTTCGCCGTGGCACCGATCATGGAATTGTCCACCGGCACGTCGCGCCAGCCGAGCACCTTCTGGCCTTCCTCGGCCACGACTTTTTCAAACGCCTTCGCCCCGGCGGCACGCTTCGTCGCATCCGGTGAGCAGTAGGCCATCGCCACGCCGAAATGGCCACCCTTGGGCAGCGTGATACCTTCAGCGGCGGCTACTTTACGCAAAAACTTGTCCGGCACCTGCATAAGGATGCCCGCACCGTCGCCAGTGTTCTTCTCACAGCCCACCGCGCCGCGATGGTCGAGATTGATCAAAATGGTCAGCCCTTGCTGGACGATGTCGTGGGAGCGTTTCCCCTTCATCTGGCAAATGAAGCCGACGCCACAGGCGTCGTGCTCGAACTGCGGGTCATACAGGCCTTGTTTCTTGGGGAGTCCGTGGTTTCTCATTTTTTGCGTCAAAGGGGGGCGGCATTTAGGCGCTACCGTGGCGTAAATCAACCAGCATTCTACCGGCCAAACCCGCGCTTTTTTTGAACGCGCTAAACATTTTGAATGTGTTATCAAATAGCCGCTCTGCCCAAACCACCTAGAAAGGGAGGGCCACCTCGAAATTTGACCTTTTCTGAAGCGTTTGCAGGGACGCTGACCATCCAACAAACACGCTGAATTTCACCGCGCGATGAAGGCATCCTGCGGAGTTGCCTGAATCCGCTCTGCCGGAGAGCAGGATTGCAATTCTCACCCGAGCGGACGGAGCCGCAGCCTGCGCAGAGCATAAATGGGTTCAGCAGATTCCGCGATGCGCCTGGCTCCATCCTTGCGCTTCGGACTGAGCCGCTCCCGCTGTGCGTCGAAGATCCCTTCCACAAATGCCTTGCTCCCCAGCACCACGCCATCGGTGAAATAGCGAACCCGCCGCCGCAGCCGCACCATCTCCGCTGCGCTCAGCTTTCCGCCCGCCTCCACCACCGCCCGTGCTGACTCCACACTCATACCGCGTTTCACCACGGCCTCATTTTGCGCGTCCTTCACCTCACGCCCCGCTGCATGCAGCAGGCAGCGATACGCCTCCCCTGCCCCCGCGCTTTGCCAGCCGTCCACCGGTTTTCCCAGGGCTTTGCACAATCCCCGCTGCGCTCTGCGAGTGCCGCCGAGCACCTCGGCGTAACCACACCAGCGATAATCCTTCGGATCCTTCACCAGCCCCGCCCGCACAGGATTCAAATCGATATACGCCGCCATCGTTCGCAGCGCCTCCCCCAACACACTTTTGAAACGATCCATCCACAGCGTCCCTCGCCGCCCATGTCGCTTGTTGAACCGGATATTGGCTGCATTTCCCCTGCCTTGTCCGTTTTCCAGCCCCTTACCATTGGCGTCCCGTACAAGAAGAGTCCCGCGAATTTAACCACTCGTCCATTTATTGGCAGCAGCTTCGCGAGATTCCTGTTTAAGTAGTCAACGCCAGCTCCCTTCTTGGTCAGGAATGCTCGAATCGTAGGGGTCTCAGCGGTTTTCTTGATCGGGTCCCAGGATGCGTTGCCAATTTCAGAGATCTTTTGGCATGACTATTCAGGCGCGACGAACTTTATGGTGAAGATTCCGGCTTGACATCGGATCGGCTTTTAACTTTGACTGGTTTCATGAAACCCCGAATTCTGTTTTTCGCCCTCTTCACAATCGCCAGTTTCGCCCTGGCCACCGAGCCAATCGACATCGGAAATCGGCTTGAACTCTTCGTCGACGACCACCTGATTGCCGAGGTTGACGGCGACGCGGGCCAGCAGTTGCTGAGACCAGAGCCGAAGGAAGTGGTTCTCGTGGCCGATTCTTCCTGGG
>JBDNIB010000915.1:0-6332 GCA_041688535.1 Prosthecobacter sp. | reverse complement strand
TCTGCTGCGCCCTCAAAGCCTGGAAACGCGGCGGCTTTGACGTGATCCACCTCTGCAATCCGCCCGACCTGCTCTTTCTCGTCGCCTTGCCCTTCAAGCTGTTCGGCGGCGTGAAGGTCATCTTCGACGTGCATGATCTCTGGCCCGAAATGTTCGAGGCGAAGTTCGGCAAACGCGGCCTCATGTACTGGGCCGTGCGCTGTGCCGAGCGCTGCACGCTGGCGCTGGCGGATGTCGTGATCGCCACCAATCAGAGCGTGCTGCGCGCCGTCAAAGAACGCGGCAAACTGCATGACGACTGCGCCTTCATCGTGCGCACCGCGCCGAACCGTATGAACACCGCCGCCGCGCCCGATGACACTTTGCGGGCCGGAAAAAAGCACCTCGTCGGCTACATTGGCGTCATGGGCAGCGCCGATGGCGTGGATTACCTCGTCCAGGCCGCCAAACACATCATTCACACGCGAAAACGTAGCGATGTGCAGTTCCTCCTCATGGGTTCCGGCCCAGAGCATGCCGAACTCCTTACGCTGCGCGACCAGTTCGGCCTCCAGGACCACATCAGCATGCCGGGCCGAGTGAGCGATGAGTTTTTATGCCGCGCTTTGCGCACGATTGACCTCGGCGTCGCCTGCGATCCCATCAACGCCTACAACGACCACTGCACGATGAACAAGGTGCTCGAATACATGACCTTCGCCAAGCCGATGGTCATGTTTGGCACCGTCGAAGGCCGTTTCTCCGCTGGTGAAGGTGCCGCCTACATCAGGGAAAACAGCGCCGAGTTGCTTGGCGCTGCCATTCTTGAGTTGCTGGATGATGCACCCCGGCGCAAGGCCATTGCCGCCGCCGGTCATGCGCGCCTCACGCAGGAATTGAACTGTGAGCGCAGCGTGGTGCAGTTACTGGCCTCGTATCAGAAATCACGCCCGCTGTCATGAGGTCTTGCCAAGTGTGACGCCACCGCATTAACTCCATGTCATGCAGTCGGGGAAAGACAACGGCGGAGACACCATCAAATTCGAGCCCTTCACTCCGCCTTCGACCGCAGAGCTGGACACGTTGATTCCTGCCTACAAGTTTCTTGAGTTCATTGAGTGTGGCGGGATGGGCGCGGTGTACAAGGCGGTGCAGAAAAGCCTCAACCGCACTGTGGCGGTGAAGCTGCTGCCGCAAGTGCATCGGCACCGTGCCACCTTTTCTGATCGCTTCAAACGTGAGGCGCATGCGTTGGCGGCGCTCAACCACCCGCACATCGTCGCGGTGCATGATTTTGGCGAGACGCCGGACGGCCAGATGTACTACGCCATGGAGTTCGTCCCGGGCATGGATCTGCAGCAGTTGTTGAGACGTGCCCCGCCCGGACCGAAGCAGATTTTCAAGATCATCACGCAGGTCTGCGAGGCGCTGCAGTTCGCGCATGAGCGCGGCATCGTGCATCGCGATATCAAGCCGGCGAACATCCTCATCGACGAGCGTGGCAATGTGAAGGTGGCCGATTTCGGGTTGGTGAAAGTCATCGGGCCGCAGGCCGACAATTACACCGCCAGCGGGGCCACACTCGGCACGCCGGACTACATCGCGCCGGAGGCGCTCGACCACGGCGGCAAGATCGACCACCGTGCGGACATCTACTCGCTGGGCGTGATGATTTACGAGCTGCTCACCGGTCATGTGCCCAAAGGCACCTGGGAGCCGCCCTCGGCCTGCTCAGGTTCGGACAAACGCATCGACGTCGTCGTGAGCACGGCCATGCAGAACAACCCGGAGAAGCGCTACCAGCATGTCAGCGACATGTCGCAGGTGCTGGAAAAACTGCTCGTGAACAGCGACCACTGGAAAAACTACCGTCGTTCCGTCAAAAGTGATGTCCGGTCTCCTGGCGACACGCCCGCTGAGGCGGAGATGGACTCCGTCACTCTGCGGCTAAAACGCGGTGGTGCTCCCCGCCAACGCCCGCTGCTCTGGCTGGCTGGTCTTTTGGTACTGGGAACAGGGCTGTTTGCCGTTTGGCAGGTTTTGAGGCCAGAGGCAGCCGGGCAGCCGCCCGAAACGGGGCCATCCGCCACTCCGGCAGCGGCAGTTCCAGCCATCGCGCCTGAGCAGGCCAAGCTGGCCCGGTGGGTCGTGGAGCGCGGCGGTTTTGTGAATGTACTGGCGGCTGGCAGCACGGAACGGCGCATGGGTGAGGAGGCGGACATCCATGCCGTCGTCGAACTGCCGGTGGTGCCCTACACGGTGTGGCGGGTATGCTTCTCCGAAGCACCGATTGCAGACGCGGTGGTCTTTGAAGAACTCGTCGAACTCATCCAGGAAGCTGACACCGTGGCCAATCTCAATCTGCGCGGCACGACGGTGCCTGCGGAGGCACTCGAGAGCCTGGCATTGATGCCGACGCTCACCAACCTCGATCTCACGGCCAGTCCGGCAGTTACCTTGGCGGCGGTTCCTCACATCGCCGCCTGCCGGCAGTTGAAGCTGCTCCGCATCGGCGGATCATCCCCAGCATGGGACGGTGCCATCACGGATGAGCTACGCGTGCTGCTGCCGGATTGTCTTATCCATGATGACCAGTAGCGGGTCGCTCATTGTATTTGTAGTGATTATTTTGTGGCGCTCAGCTTGGATGCCTTGCCAAACTCGACCAGCGGCCCTTAAATGAGTTTACATGCAGCCGGCGCAAGACAACGGCGAGGACGCCTTCAAGTTCGAGCCCTTCACTCCGCCCTCCACGGCGGAGCTGGACAAGCTGATTCCCGCCTATCAGTTCATTGAGTTCATCGACTGCGGTGGCATGGGCGCGGTGTATAAAGCGGTGCAGAAAAGCCTCAACCGCACCGTGGCGGTGAAGCTGCTGCCGCAGGTCCACCGCAACAAGGAGAGCTTTGGCGAGCGCTTCAAACGTGAGGCGCATGCGTTGGCGGCGCTCAACCACCCGCACATCGTCGCGGTGCATGATTTTGGCGAGACGCCGGACGGCCAGATGTACTACGCCATGGAGTTTGTCTCCGGCATGGACCTGCAGCATCTGCTCAAGCGTGACCCGCCCGAACCGAAGCAGATTTTCAAGATCATCACGCAGGTCTGCGAGGCGCTGCAGTTCGCGCATGAGCGCGGCATCGTGCATCGGGACATCAAGCCGGCGAACATCCTCATCGACGAACGTGGCAATGTGAAGGTGGCGGATTTTGGCCTAGCGAAGGTGGTCGGTCCACAGTCCAGCAACTACACCGCCACCGGCACGACGCTGGGCACACCGGACTACATCGCGCCAGAGGCGCTGGACCAGGGCTGCAAGATCGACCACCGCGCGGACATCTACTCGCTGGGCGTGATGATTTATGAACTGCTCACCGGCCATCTGCCCAAGGGCATGTGGGAAGCGCCCTCCATCCCTTCGGGTTCGGACAAACGCATCGACGTGGTGGTGAGCAAGGCGATGCAGAACGACCCCGACAAGCGCTACCAGCACGTCAGCGACATGACGAAGGTGCTGGAAAAGCTGCTGATCAATAACAACAATTGGAAGAACTACCGCCGGCCCGCGAAAAGTGGTGTCAGTAGTCCGGGAGTGCCATTGGGACCCATCGCCACTGGGGCGCTGACACTGAAAATTGTCCAAGGTCACGCTCCGCGCAGGCATCGCTTCGCCTGTTCGGCTGCCGCAGTGCTGCTGCTGGGAGCGGGTTTGGTGGCCGCCTGGCAGTCAGGCTGGCTGCCCGGCGTGCCGCAGCAGGGAGCACCTGTGGCGGAAACACCAATGCCCCCCCTGCTCCGGCGCAGTTAGAGCTCGCCCATTGGGTTTTTGCTCATAACGGGTTCGTCAATCTGGTGACGCCGGACAATGACGCGAAGGACATGGGGAACGGTGCTGACATCTGGCACGCTGACGCCCTGCCTGCCGGTCGCTTCTCCGCGTGGCGGGTGTGTTTTGCCCTCACCGGAGCCGCGCTCTCGGACGAATCCTTGCTGGAGGAGCTGGTGGCCCTGATTCGTGAGGCGGGAACAGTGGAGAACATGAGCCTCCACGGCACCGAGTTACCGCCGGAGGCGTTCCGGCACCTGGCCACCATCGACACGCTCGTCGGCCTCGATTTGACCGCCTGCTCCACGATCACCCGTGACACGATCCCGCATCTGTTTACCTGCAAACGCCTCACGCAGCTCCGTATCGGCGATACCCCCATGCCGCTCGACCCTGCGGTCGTCGAGGAACTGCGCGCGCTGATGCCGGCCTGCTCCATTCGTGAAAACTAGCGGGCGAAATCATTTTCAGCGCACTCCAACACAACCCATATGAAAACGAGATCCAAGAACAGCAAGTCAGCCGGTCGTCCCGCCAAAGCGGCCAGGAAGCCCGTGAAAAAAACCACCGCCAGCAAAGTGACAAAAGGCAGGGACAAGCCGGTTCAAAAGAAAGTGAAAGCCATTGCCAAGACTACCGCCCAAACTATGCCGGTGATGGCCAGTGGAGAAACCGTCGTCAGCCCCGAAACTGTTGAACCAACATCTCCCCGCAAGGGGTGGTTCCGACGTTTTTCCGGCGCTAAAAATCGCAAGCCGCGTCTGCTCTGGATCGGCGATGCAGTCGTTCCCACCGGTTTCGCCACGGTCACCCACGCAGTATTGGACCATCTGCGACATGATTGGGAGGTTGTCGTTTCAGGTGTCAACTACGACGGTTCCGCGCACAATCTGCCCTATCAGGTCATGCCTGCGTGGCAGGGCGGGGACATGTGGGGTCTGAATCGCTTTCAGCATCTTTGCGCCGAGTTCGATCCCGCCGCCGTCGTCATCAACAACGACTGGTGGAACGTGGCGCAGTTTGTCCGCCTCGCGCCTGCTGGCCTGCCTGTGATCGGCTATATGCCCGTCGATGGCGGCAATCTTGATCCAGCGGCCATGCGCGATCTGAACCAACTGCATGCCGCCGTGTGGTACACGCGTTACGGCCATCAAGAAGCGGTGAAGGCCGGTTTCAGCGGCACTAGGCAGGTTATTCCTCACGGCATCGACACAGACGTGTTTTATCCGACGGATCGTCAGACCGTGCAGCAGCTTCTTGGGCTCAATGTGCCGGTGGACGCCTTCATCATTGGCAACATCAACCGTAACCAGCCGCGCAAACGCCTGGACCTCACGATTCAAATTTTTGCCGACTGGATTAAGCAACATGGCATCCGCGATGCGCTGCTGCTGCTGCATTGCGCGGAGAACGACACTGGCTGGAACCTGCGCCGAGTTGCCGCGTTTCATGGTGTCGAGGATCGTCTCCTATTCACTGGCGGTGCGGACATGCGTGGGATGGAGGACGCCGCCAGAATGCGGCTCATTTACAACAGCCTCGACGTGCAGATGACCACCACGCTCGGCGAAGGCTGGGGTCTTACCACGATGGAAGGTATGGCCTGCGGCATCCCGCAGATCGTGCCGAATTCCTCGGCCTTGTCCGAGTGGGCGGTGCCTGCGGTGAAAATCCCATGCTCGCGCATGCTGATGAACTCCGAGATTAACACCACCGGCGCGCTCGTGGATGATGCGCCGTTCGTAGCCGCCTTGCAGTCGCTTTATGCGAGCAAAGCCCGCCGCGCGCGGCTCGCCAGACAAGGCGTCGCGCATGCGCGTCAGGCCGCGTATGACTGGCGCAGAATTGCGGCGCAATTTCATGCCATCCTCGCTCCTGTGGCTCAGGCCAAAACGCGGTGCAGGCTCATGCACGCATGAAAATAGCCTTCGTGGGTGCTGCTGGGTACGGCAATGTGGGTGACGACACCTATCCGCTCGTCTTCGCGCAGCAATTGCCGGAGCATGAGCTGCTGTTCTATAATTCTGACCTCCCCGCCAGCCTGCCGGACGATCTCGGCCTGCTGGTGCTGGGCGGTGGCGGCATTTTGTACAACAATCCCAAAGACGGGCCGGAGGATGCAGAATCGCCGCACTTCCGCTGCATGAAATTCTACATGGACGCCGCCATCCAGCGCGGCATCCAGTGGGGTATCTCCTCCTGCGGCTTTCAGTTTCAAATCAACCGTGAGGCCGAGTACGCCGTCGCGCTACAGCCGTGGGTGCCATACTTGCAGCAGGCGGCCTTCATCACGCTGCGCTCGCCGAACTGCGTGCGCATCGCGCAGGAAATCAGCGGCCGTGACGACGCGAAGTTCTTTCCTGACGCGGCTTATTTGTATCAACCGGCGGTTGAACCAGATGAAACGACGCCGCAGGCCGTCACGCTGGTTCCCGCAGGTCTCGTCAATGCGCGGAACGTGCTGCTCAATCATTACCTGCGCCAGTTTGCCGCTAGCGACACGCCGGTGCGCTGGCTGGGCATGGGC
>JBDNIB010000914.1:0-4510 GCA_041688535.1 Prosthecobacter sp. | reverse complement strand
CCAGCGCCCCCGGCCGGTCCCGTCATACACCCGGGTCTCGATCACCACCACGGGGTTCTTTGCCGTCAGCGTGCGCAGCTTCGCCTCGATCATTGGCACATCTTCTGCCACCGCCACCGGCTGCCACGGGCGGCCGATCAGCTCCTCGTACGTCTTGCCGAACAGCCGACAGTACGCCTCGTTCGCATAGATAAATGCACCCTCTGGACTTAACCGACAGATCGTCTCCGTCAAATCATCCACCACCATGCGGTGTGGATCGCCATGCGCCAGTACCTGTGCCGCTTTACGCGGTTGCTTGGGGCGTGGAGTGCGTGCTTTCATACAAAGTCCGCCGCATCTTAACCACGCCTTGCCCCGTTTGCCAACAGCGGGATGCAAAGCCTCACACCATCTCGCGCAGCGTGCCCCGCGTCACCCCGAGCTGGCTTTGCGCCTTCAAATCACGCCAGATCTCCTCACCACCACGCTCTCCGGCCAGCAGCTCCTGGTAGGTGCGCAGCACGATCATCGCTTCGTCCGCATCTTCCTCCAGCAGCTCGACGCGAAAGCAGCGCAGGCCGTGCTCACGCAGCTCGTCGTAAAATTGCGCGCCGGTTTGCGCCACCGCATTGAACAGCGTGTTGCGGCAGCCCACATCCGCCTTCAGCGGATGCTGCATGCCCACGCGGTCACGCAGATGCACGCGATGTTTGTCACACGGACGCCCGCAATTGGTGAAGTCGGTGCCGTTGCTCAAAAACGCCGCAAACACGCAATGCTCCATGTGAAACATCGGCATGTGCTGGTGCAGCGTGATTTCGAACCACGAAGGTGGAGCGGCGGCGAGCAAATCAACGACCTGCTCGATGTTGAGGTCGTAACTGATCGTCAGTCGTTCCAATCCCGCTTGCTGCAAAATCGCCGCCGTGAGCGGATTCGCCACGTTCAGCGAAAAATCACCCGTCATCGGAATGCCGGCGTCCTTGAAGAACGACATCGCCCCCAGATTCCGAATCAGCACGCCATGCGGTTCCGCGCGCTCAATGAGCTTGAAAAATCCCGCCTCGCCAGCTTTTTGAATGCGCGGCGTCGCCAGCCAAACCTGCGCCGTGTCACTCGCCGCCTTGATGCGCTTCACCGCGTCCGCATAGAGCCGGATGTCCTCGAAATCGAGGTAGAGCCGCGGAATGCCCAGCACCAGCGCCGCATCAATGTGCCCCTGCGTGCGGCACAACGCATGAATCTGGAGTGGCGACGAATCGTCGCCCTTCCCACGCGATGGCATCAGCGACTCAAGCGTCACCGCACTGTTCGCGACTGCCTTTGGCGACGAGTCGTCGCCACTCCATGCTGCAATCAAATCACGCCGCATGCGATTGAGTTCGCTGATTGGCAGCATCACCTCGCCCACGACATCGAATTGCACCTCGCCGATTTCAAACTCCGTGCCACCAAGCCGGCTAAACTGCTCAATAAACGCCGCAGGCGTGAGTGGTCGCTTCATCGCCGCCTGTAACGGCATGGTGGAGCTGATTGAGTTCGTAGTTCGGGCTTTAGCCCGTCCCTCCACGCTCCCGACCACCATCAAAGGCACCCCAGCTTGTCCAGTGACGACCAGATTGATCCGGCTCATCTTCCGAATCGGAATGTCACCCTCAAACGACTGCCGCAGCGCCCGATTGAGAGCAGGATCACTCGTTTTGAACACACGCATGCCAATCTGCACATCCTGCATGCGCAAATGACCATGGCGAAAACTCAGAGCGCTGCCGCGCATCTCATACACGCTGCCGCCTTGCTCGTAATTCGTGTCCGCAAGATTCTCAAACACCACGCCGTCACCCGGCTTCATCGCGATGTGCAGCTCATCCAGCTCCAATGTGTCCGCATCAATGATGCGCGTGACTTCACCCACATACGGCCCGCGTTTTTTGCCATAATAAGCTCCCACCAGCTCCTGATGGTTCACGCCGTGCATCCAGCCGGGGTAAAGGCCGCGCGAAAAGGTCATTTCCAGCGCGTAGCGGTCGGCATCGCTCGCTGGAGCCGGTTGCTGCGCCAACGCACGGTCAATCGCCGCCCGATACACCTGCGTGACGCCCGCCACATATTCCGGCGTCTTGAGCCGACCTTCGATTTTGAAACTGCGGATGCCCAGCTCGATCAAACGCGGGATTTCATCCACTGCCGCGAGATCCTGCGGTGACAACAAGTAGCGCTTGTCGCCAAGGTCGCGCTGCTCGCCGTCCACGATGATGTCATACGGCATGCGGCAGGCCTGCGCGCATTCACCGCGGTTCGCGCTGCGCTGGCCCAGCGATTCGCTGGTGAGGCACTGCCCCGAATACGCCACGCACAAGGCACCATGCACAAACACCTCCAGCGGCACCGCCGCGTCCTTGAAGCGCTCCAGCTCGCGCAGCGACAACTCACGCGCGAGCACCGCCTGATCAATGTTAAGCAGCTTGGCGAATTCAAGCCCCTCAGGCGACGTGATCGTCATCTGCGTGCTCGCATGCAGCCGCAGCTTCGGCGTCAGCGCCTTCACCATGCGCGCGAGGCCGAGGTCCTGCACGATCACCGCATCCACGCCGCTGTCTTCGAGCAAACGTAGTTGTGTTGCCGCATCCGGCAGCTCCTTGGTAAAAATAAGCGTGTTGAAGGCCACATACCCCTTCACCCCATGCGCATGCAGGAACTTCATCAGCTCCGGCAGATCTTCTTCGATGAAATTATCCGCCCGCAATCGCGCATTGAAACGCGGCATACCGAAATAGATCGCATCCGCCCCATTGGCGACCGCCGCACGAGCACAGTCCCAGTTTCCAGCAGGGGAGAGAAGTTCAGGACGTAGTAGAGGGGAGGACAGCATGCGTCCTCATCGATACAGGCGCACAGTCACACACTCAACCGACGATAATCCCCTTCGCCTTGCGCTCTTTTTCGCGCTCCAGCAGCGGAACTTTCTCGGCGGTTTCGAGCACTTGCGTTCCTTGATCGCCGATCTTCGCGAAGGTGAGGCCGTCGAGGGCGGGAACTTCGCTGGTGAGGCGTTTGAAGACGTCTTCGATGGTATGGATGCCGTTCGAGCCGCCACAAGCGACGATGAGGTCGCGGAGGATTTCCCAGGTGTCGTGGGCGTTGCCGGGGGCTTTGACGGCCTTGTTCAGGCGCTGAAGACGGCCGGTGACGTTGATCATGCTGCCGCGTTTTTCGGCGTAGGCGCTGCCAGGGAGCACGACTTCGCTGAGTGCGGCACTGGCGTTGGCAAGGATGTGCAGTGAGGCGATGAACGGCACTTTTTCGAGATCGCGCTGGGCAAAGCCGACTTTGAGCAGGTTCTCACCGAGGGCGAGCACGACGCGGAGGCGGCCACGGCTCATCATTTCGGTGATCTCGGCCAGCTTGGCACCGGGTTCGATTCCAAGGATGAGTTTGGCACCGTTTGTGTTCGGATTGAGGTCGTCGGCGCGGAGGTAGTTGTCAGCGCCGCCGGTGCGCGGGATGACATCGACGTTCGTGGTGCCGAGCTGGGCAGCGAGGTGCTTCACGAAGAACAATTCTTCATTCGTCATGCGGGCGCTGGCGATGATGGCGATCTCCTCGCCCTTCTTGCCGGCGAGGGCAGTGGCGATGTTGTTGAGCGCATTCTTCCAGCTCGCGATGGCGTGTTTGCCACCGGTCTTGATCATCGGATCGGTCAGGCGGAACTCGCTGTTCACGAAGTGAAAGTCGAGGCGGCCGCTGTCGCACATCCAGGAGGAGTTTACGTCGTTGTTGTCGCGCGGGGTCTGGCGGTAGATCGTGTCGCCACGCGCGCTGATTTCCATGTTGCAGCCACGACCGCAACCGGTGCAGATGCTCGGTGTCTCGGTGAGGAACCAGACGCGCTGCTGGAAACGGAAGTCATTGCTCGTGAGAGCACCGACGGGGCAAATATCGACGGTGTTGAGCGAGTAGTTGTTTTCGAGGCGCTTGCCGGGATGCACGGCGAGCGTGGTGTGACTGCCACGCTCCGTGAAACCGAGCACGGGATCGTCGGCGATCTCGGCGGTGAAGCGAATGCAGCGGCTGCACATGATGCAGCGCTCGTCATCGAGGCGCACACGCGGGCCGATATCGACATTCTTTGGCTTCTTGACTTTGTCTTCGCGGAAGCGGCTCTCGCCTTTGCCATGCTCGACGCTGAACTCCTGCAAGCGGCATTCGCCGGCCTGGTCGCAGATGGGGCAGTCGAGCGGATGATTGATGAGCAAGAATTCCATCACGCCCTTGCGGCATTCTTGCGTGAGGATTGACTCAGTGCGGATGCCCATGCCTTCGGCGATGGTGTTGGCGCAGGCGATGACTGGTCGCGGCATCCAGCCGATCTTCGGCATGCCGTGCTCATCTTTTTCCGGCTCGGTGCCCGGCGCGGGGCGTGGTGGCATGCCCATTTCGCCCAAGCACATGCGGCAGTTGCCTGGGGAGGAGAGCTTGGGGGGGTAGCAGTAATGCGGCACTTCCGCCTTCGCCTGCTTGCACGCCT
>JBDNIB010000913.1:0-5358 GCA_041688535.1 Prosthecobacter sp. | reverse complement strand
TCAGCACGATGGCACGGAGAAGCAGCACAACATCGTGTTTGTCTCTGTGGAGAGCCTCAGTGCGGCCTTCATGAGCCACTTCAAGCTCAACTTCAAGATCCGCTCCTACCTCACGCCGAATCTCGACCGCCTCGCTGACGAGGGCATCTTTTTCTCCAATCTCTACGCCACCGGACCACGCACCGTGCGCGGACTGGAGGCGCGCACGCTCAGCGTGCCTCCCACGCCGGGGCAGTCCATCGTCTGGCGGCCGAAAAACGCCAACCTCTTCACACCCGCCTCGCTTTGCCGCAGCCGTGGCTACGACACCAGCTACGTCTATGGCGGCGACGCCATGTTTGACAACATGCGCACCTATTTCTCCCGCAACGGCTACCGCGTGATCGATCGTGGCACGAAACCCAAGAGCGAGATCACCTTTCAAAATGCCTGGGGCGTGGCGGACGAGGATCTCTTCCACTGGGCCACTCAGGAGGCGGATGCGAACCACGCCGCGAACAAGCCCTTCTTCATGCATGTGATGACGGTCTCGAATCATCGCCCGTTCACCTTCCCTGAAGGCCGCATCGACCTGCCGCAAGGCTCGCGTGATGCCGCCGTGAAGTACACCGACTGGTGCATCGGCGACTTTTTGGAAAAGGCGAAATCGAAGCCCTGGTTCGCCAACACGATCTTCGTCATCGTGGCAGATCACTGCCACGGCAGAGCGGGCCGCATGGAGCTGGACGTGACCAAGTACCACATCCCCTGCATCATCTGGAGTCCGCAACTCGTGCAGCCTCGCGTCTATGAGCACCTGTGCAGCCAGATCGACATGGTGCCCACGCTCTTCGGCCTGATGAACTGGAGCTACACCACGCGCAGCTTTGGCCAGGATGTGTTTTCATCGGGTTACAACCTGGATCACGAGCGCATCTACGTCTCGAACTACCAAAAAATCGCGTACATCACACATGGTGACTTTGCCATGCTCAAGCCCAAGCAGGAGTCCACCCTCGGCAAGGTCGATCTGAAGGCTGGAACGATCACCCCAGACGCCACAGCACCGCTACAGCATCATCTCGACGACGCCATCTCGCTCTACCAATCGGCCTCCTGGCTGTACCGCAACGGCCACCTCGGCGCTGACACGAGCAAGCCGTGAGGTTTACTTCCCGATGCGCAGCGGGCCGCCGCTGCGCACCTCGCTGAGCCTGCCGTCACGGATCACCACGCCGCCGTTCACGATCACATCGGTGAAACCTTCGGCGTAGTGGTGCGGATCGTTGAACGTGGACGGGTCAGTGACCTTCGCGGGATCAAAGATGACGATGTCCGCATGTGCGCCGACCTTGATCAGGCCGCGATCCTTGAGGTAAAACGTCTGTGCGGGCAGCGAGGTCATGCGGCGCACGGCCGCGGGCAGGCTGAGCAGTTTGAGGTCACGCACATAGCGGCCAAGCACGCGGGCGTTGTTGCCGTAGCTGCGTGGATGCGGCACGTCTTCGCCGAGACGACGCGGGCCGCCGTCGCTGGCGATCATGGTCTGCGGGTGCTGCAAAAAGGCCTGCAAATCGTCCTCGTTCATGCCGTGAAAAATGGCGCTGGCACCGCCCTGCGATTCGAGATCGAAGATCAGTTCGATTTGATCGTCGAGGCTGTCGGAACCGCGTTTGAGCTTGGCCGCTTCGGGAACGCTCTTGCCATTGAGAGTGGGGTCGGGCCTGAACTTGGCGATCACCGCATAGCTGTAGTCTTTGCGACCCTGACGCTCGCGAATCTCGGCCATTTTTGCGATAATCCCGGCTTTTCGCACCGGATCAGCGAGGCGGGCGATGAAGTCCTCACGCGTGCCTTCCAGGGCGCTGTCTGGAATCGTCTGCCGCAGGCCGGTGCTGGAGGCGGTGTAGGCGTATTGATCGTGCGTGATCTTCAAACCCTCAGCGCGTGCTTTATCGAGCACGGCGAGTACTTCGCTGGCCTTGCCCCAGGCCGTAGGGCCAGAGAGTTTGATGTGAGAGACTTCAGCGCGGATTTTTGCCTCTTTGGCGATGCGGATGATTTCATCGAGCGCGTCAAAGATGCGCACGGTTTCGTAGCGCATGTGGCTGACGTAGATGCCGTCATGCACGGCGGCGGCTTTCGCCAGTTCGACGATTTCCTCGGTCTTCGCGAACGATCCCGGCACATAGATCAAGCCGGTGCTCAATCCCACCGCGCCATCCTTCATCCCCTGCTCGACGAGTCCTTTCATCACTGCGAGCTGCTCCGCATTGGGCGCACGGATGAAGCTGCCGCCCATGCCCTGCTTGCGCACTGAGCCGTGGCCGATCAGCGTGGCGACGTTGAGCGCGACCTGCGCTTTCTCGATTTCCTGGAAGAATGTGGCCACATCCGTGCGCGAGCTGCCGCAGTTGCCGGTGATGATCGTCGTCACGCCCATGCGCAGGAAATTTTCCGCCGCCGGGATCTGGCAGATGTCTTCCGAGTGCGTGTGAACATCAATGAAGCCCGGCGCGGCCACCTTGCCGCCCGCATCAATCACCACATCAGCGGTGCCGTCGATCTTGCCGACCGCCACGATGTGCCCCCCTTTCACCGCGATGCTGCCCCGAGTCAGCGGCACGCCGCTGCCGTCTGCGATTTGCGCATTCGTGATGAGAAGATCAAAATCCGCCGCCGCAGCGGAGACGGCGAACAGAAGAGAGAAAAGGGCGCAGCGTTTCATGGTGTGAGGAAAAGACGTGGCGCACGGCACGGGCCTTGCCAGGAATCCTTTGCCAATCTGCCCGCCGCATTCCATATCTGCACACCATGCTCGACCTTACGAACAAGAACATCGCCCTGCTGATGGGCGGTCCCGGCTCCGAACGCCTAGTCTCGCTCAAAACCGCCGAGAGCGTCGCCGAGGCGCTGCGCAGCAAAGGTGCCATCGTGACCACGGTGGATGTGACCGGGCCGGAGTTCGACGCGCCGCTGGACTGCTTCATCGCCATGAACCTGATTCACGGCACTTTCGGGGAGGACGGGGAGATTCAGGCGATCCTGGAAACCTGCGGCGTTCGCTACACGGGAGCTGGTGTTCACAGCAGCCGCGTGGCTTTCGACAAGGTATTGAGCAAGGAGCGCTTCATCGCCGCCGGGGTGCCGACGCCGCGTTCGCAGACTTATCCGCTCG
The DNA here is from genome assembly GCA_041688535.1 of Prosthecobacter sp. Classification (GTDB taxonomy): domain Bacteria; phylum Verrucomicrobiota; class Verrucomicrobiia; order Verrucomicrobiales; family Verrucomicrobiaceae; genus Prosthecobacter. The sequence continues at coordinate 2,201 of JBDNIB010000913.1, read as the reverse complement.
ATGGCAGCCAGCCGTTGGAGATCGGCTTCCCGCTCGTCGTCAAACCACCGCGTGAGGGTTCCAGCGTGGGCGTCCACATCTGTCACAACCAGGCCGAATTCGACGCCGCAATCAAGGACGCGAATAAATTCGGCAAGGACACGCTGATCGAGGACTATGTGGCAGGCAAAGAACTGACCGTCGGCATTCTCGGCGACCAAGTGCTGCCGATCATTCATATCGAGCCGGTTGAAGGCTTCTACGACATCAACAACAAGTATCCGTGGATGGGTGGCACCGGGCAAACGAACTACCATTGCCCTGCCGAACTCAGTTCCGAGGTGACGCAGGCCGTGCAGGACGCCGCTTTGAAGGCATTTCGTTCCTGCGGCACCGAGGTGTATGGCCGCGTCGATGTCATATTGCGCGACAGCGATCAAGCCCCATTCGTGCTGGAGATCAACACCATCCCCGGCATGACCAGTAGCAGTCTCTTGCCAAAAGCCGCGAAGGCGGCGGGCATCGAGTTTCCCGAGTTGTGCGCACGCATCATCGAATTGTCGATTGCGGTGCGGGGGTGATGTAGGACGGACTTCCAGGCTCTCGGCTTGAGGCTTCCAGCCTTCGTCTGAATCAAAGGCGGGACGCCTCGATCCATTGACAGGCGGGACGCCTGTCCTACTTGGTTCAAAGCGTCTGAATAAACCGGTCGGCCTCGGCGATGGAGTGGTTCATCTGGTCCAGCAGGCGCTGGATGTCGCCCTGGATGTTGTCCGCCGTGCCACGCAGTGAGCTGATGGCGGCGGCATTCAAATTGTGCTTCAAATAGAGCACCTGATCGCGGAACTGTCGTAGAACGGGTTCCATCGTGGATTCGGCGGAGTGCAGCGAACGTGACAGCGGTTCAAAGCGGCTGCGGGTGTCTGCCAGTTTGCGCCGACTGTCGGCGGCGAGAGATGGATTTTGATACTCGCGGATTTCACGTTCCCATTCGCGAAAGAGATCACGCGCTACCGTGTCCACTTCGCGAATCTGGCTGCGCACCGCCGTGGCTTGGGCTTCGCAGTCCTCGTATTCGCCGTTGAAGCGGTTGTAGGCGGATTCGAGGTTGCCGCCGTTGTAATTCGTCAGCTTTTTGAGCTGCGTCAGTGCGTCTTGGAACTGCTCACCCGCCTCCTTCTGCTCGCCACGCGTCTTTTTGACCGCGCTTTTGAGCAGATCCCGTTTCTCGTAGCCCAGCTTTTCCCAGGCGGCGTAATAGACCGTGTTGCAGGCGGCCAAGGAAAACGCCAGACCAAGGAGGAAAAGCCGGGAACGCATGGTTAATCAGTTCACAAATTTCAAGGTGCCCACTTGGCCGGCAGCCATGGCGACGTGCTGGGCGTCGGTGCAGGCGGAATTCGTTGGCGCATCGGCCGGCGCGTCGTTGGTGGCGAGCAGGCCGTTGTCATTCATCCAGCGCTCGACTTCCTCGCCGCTGATGTCGGCGAGCATGGTGCCGTTCACTTCGACGCAGGGGGACAGCGGCTGGCCGCTTTTTTGTTCCATCTCCCAGCGGAAGGCCGGGTTCTTGATGATGTCCTTCTCCTCGAATTGGAGATCGTATTTGCGGAAGATGGCACGGATGCCTTCGCTCCAGCCACAGTAGGTTTTCAGGTAAGCGGTGATTTGGGGTGTTTGCATAGCGCGTTGGGGTTTACGCCCGGAGCGTAGCGGACGATACAGGGAATGCAACCCTGCGGGTCCGGCCTAGCGGCGCTGCAACATTAAGGGCAGATAATTTGGCGCGGTGATCAGGAAGGGTGTATGTTGCCTCCCTATGACTCCTCCAAGGCGCTCCGCCTTCATCCGCCGGTCCGTCGATCATGTCACTGATGAACTGGTGATTGCTTTGGCAGGAGGGGAGACCATCGAGTTCAAGCCGCTGTTCTTGCGGGTGTTTGCGGGATTGAAGCGCCGGAATGCCGTGAGTGGGGGCGAGGAAATGTTACGCCTGCGCTGCTACGAAAAGCTGTTGAAACTGGCGGGTGGCGGCTTGGTCCAAAAAACGGACAAGACTTATCGGGGGTTGCCAGGACTGGAGCAGGCCTCCAGTGTGTTTCGTCTCGCACGCACCGAGGCAGCCATCGCCGCCCGTGTGGCCGCAGTTGTGGCCGATCTGACCCTTATCCCAAACTAGAACGCAAAACCATGGCAGCACCCAATTACTCATTCGAAAAGCG
>JBDNIB010000912.1:0-5909 GCA_041688535.1 Prosthecobacter sp. | reverse complement strand
TAGTTCGGATTACTTAATTTTCGACAAAGTTTTTTTTCACTACAACGGCATGAACGACGTTTCTCTAAATATCAGATTTGAGCGCGAAAGTGAGGTGTTGGCACTCGTTGTGGGAAGTATTCTACTGTCACATATCATCGACATCTCGCCACTCCAAGTCTGACCCTCCGTAGAATAAACAAGAAAGTGGAAGAATAAAGTGTCGAAGAATAAAGTGTCTGTCCCTCTATTGGGTTCTCTGTAGTTGAACAAGCCCGGCTTTAACACGTTCGCGCCCGCGCACGCCTCCGCGTCTGCGTTCGCGGCAGTTCAGTCAGCGCGCCACCTCCACGGCCAGGCCGTCTCTAAATTTAGCCTTAAACGACGTCCAGATAGCCCAGCCCGTGTCAGCGTCCTGGATGCGCGGCTTACCGTGCTCGCTCACGACGTCGGCGTACACGGTTCCCACGCGCGGCAGCCGCAGGGCCTCGTCGCGCTGCCTGGGCTGGTCGAGGCGTTTGATTGCCGGGGCTGAACCGAGGTTGCCCGTGCTAGCTGCTGGCGTCAGTGCCTCAGTGCTCATTCTCAGTATGCGCGTTTGCGCCTTGCTAAAGAGCTGCAGCTTGACCGGCCCAAACATCTTCTCCGTCTGCTTGCCGATGTTTTCTCGCACCCAGGCTACCGCCTCAGCGGGCGCGCTACCTTCATAAGGCAGGGACGCTAGATAGGCCAGGAATGTGGCGCTCAGCGCATCCGTGGCCGCCGCGTTGCCACTGAAGTTTTGCACCAGGCCGACAACCACATTTACTTTCGAGCTGTCGCCTTTGGGGCAATAGACCCGGCTACTCCAGCGGCCCCCCCTCCGTCTCCATGGCGCAAATAAAAGAGCTACCCTCAACCTCGTAGAGCTTATCCACCGCGAAGCCCTTTTGCTCCAGGCTTAGGTACACATCTACCGGCACGATGCCGGGGATGATGTCTGCGTGAAGCGTGCCGCACAGCAGCAGCAGCGTGATAAGATTGAGGGGTGTTTTCATGGGTGTTTATCGGGTTTTTTTATTGCAGTTCAGCGAGCTTTGCCGCCTTGTATTTAGCCAACGTGTCATGGATGCCAAGCAGGGCGTAATTGAGGGCCTGTGGACTGTCGATGCAGGCGCAGTGATCCAACATCACATGGCAGGTGCGCAACCATTCATCCGCCGAAGGTGAGCATAACACAGAGGAGGTGAGGGCGCGCGGGGTGCAGTGGTACGGGGTCACATCTTCACGCATGACGGCCAGCTCTTCGACGAAGAACGGCTTCGTCATGTAATCATCCGCGCCGAGGTTCAGGCCTTCGATTTTTTTTCCGGCAGTGTGCTGCGGGCGGTCAGCAGGATGACCGGCACGGTGTTGCGCTTCTCCCGCAGGCCCCGCCGGATGCTCAGGCCATCACGTCCCGGCACCATGATGTCGAGCACCAGCGCATCGTAGGGCACGGTCGTGGCCATTTCCCAGGCTTCATTGCCATCGCTCACGGCGTCCACCTGGATGCCCTGCTCCTCCAGCCCTTTTTTGGCAAAGGACAGCAGTTTGGCCTGGTCTTCGACGAGGAGAATGCGCATGCGGCGATGATGGGGTGCAATGCTGCCATGTCCACCGTCGCGTGGCGGCAAGTCCCGCCCAAAACTGCTTTTGCCACAGGCCGGGCATTGACAGCATGGGCATTCCATCGCTAGACAGGGTACTCGTTTTCCGCCACATGAACCTGCCGAACCAGCTTACTGTTGCCCGTCTTGTGCTGACGGCAGTGTTTGTCGTGTACTTCTACCTCCCGGTGGCGCATCACATCACGATCGCGGCGCTGGTGTTCGGCGTGGCGTCGATCACGGACTACTTCGACGGGCGGATCGCGCGGGCGCGCGGCATTGTGACGAATTTTGGCAAGCTGTTCGACCCGCTGGCGGATAAAATACTCATCGCGGCGGCTTTCGTCCTGCTGGTGGAACGCGGGGATCTGCCGGCCTGGGTGGTGGTGGTGATGCTGGCACGGGAATTTTTTGTGACCGGCATCCGGCTGATCGCGGCGGGACAGGGCGTCATCCTGATGGCGGAGAAGCTGGGAAAACACAAGATGCTCTGGCAGATCATCACCGTGAGCTGGTTCCTCGTGAAGCAGGCGTCCGAGGAGACGTTATTCGGTTTTACGAAGCCGTTTTATGCCGCGACGCCCGGGTGGGTGGCGGACATCATCATTTACTTCACCACGCTACTGACGTTGGTTTCCGGTTTCAGCTATTTCTGGAAGAACCGCCAGCTCTTCGACGACGCCTAATCCATTCCCCACATCATGACTGCTGAAGAACAACTCGCCGCCCTGGGACTGCAACTGCCACCGCCACCCCCGCGTGGTGGAGTGTACAAGCCGGTGGTGATCGTCGGCGGCATGGCCTACGTCTCCGGCCACGGGCCATTTCTGGGTGAGGGCGACTACATCACCGGCCGTGTCGGCGCGGATCTCGATCTTGCCGCAGGCAAGGCCGCTGCCAAACAGACCGGACTCGCGCTGCTGGCAACTTTGAAAAGCGAACTCGGCAGTCTGGACCGGGTGAAGCGCGTGGTGAAACTGCTCGGCATGGTCAACTGCACGGCGGAGTTTGCGGATCATCCGAAGGTCATCAACGGCTGTAGCGAGCTGTTTGGCCAAATCTGGGGCGAGGACTGCGGCATCGGTGCGCGTAGCGCGGTGGGCATGGGATCGCTGCCAGGCAACATCGCGGTGGAGATCGAAGGCATCTTCGAGCTGCAATAAAAAACCTGCGCTGTCGCCAGCGCAGGTGGTGGGAGTAGGGCAGGGGGCTGAGCGTTCAGAACCAGCGAGAGCCGAACCCGAACCCGCTGCCGAAACCGCAGGACTGGCCGAAGCCGTTGCCGAAGCCGCTGCCAAAACCGAAAGGCTGGCCGAAGCCATAGCTGCCGCCCCAGGGGCGATAGTTGTAACTGCTGTAGCTCGGTTGACGGCTGTAATAGGGGCTACTGTAGGAGCTGGTCGAGTAGTACGGATGTTGGTAGTAGGAGTTCGAATATGCGGGCCTGCTGTAGCTGGAGCGGCTGCCGTAATAGGCTGGGCTGCTGCGTACATAGTAGTAGCGGTCGCGGTTTGAGCCGAGGCTGTTGCTAGCGAGTCCGTAGAGCGGTCGGCGGCTTTGATTGCCGAGCAGCCCCCCGCCTGCGGTACCATAAACGGTGCTGCGGCGTTGGTTCGGGCCGGCGTTGGAGTAATAGGGGTACGCGCAGGAGGTCAGTGCCAATGCAGCGCCGACCAAGAGCAAGGTGAAGAGTCGAAGGGATTGCGTTTTCATGACGGATGGGATGGTGCGGGTTAAGTAGCGCACAAAAGCTCCGACCTTGGCAATGACGAAACATTCAGCCGGGTCGGGAATAATTCCGCCACGTTGGAGTGGTTATGTTTTTTATGAACAAGCCGTCCAAATCGGGCGTCTGCCTCAAAACGCGATGATCTGGAACGGCATGCTGTCCCTCACCTGCTTGTCTGGCGGCGTGCTCATCAGTTTTTCAAACTGCCGCGCCCATTCGCGGATGGCATACTTTGCCTGGCCGGAGGGAAACAGCTCCTGAGGGAAGAAGAACAGCAGCGTGCGGGCCTCCTCCTTGTCGGCGAATTCAAAGAAAGACTTCCCCGTCTTCGGTTCGATCAAAACGCCCTCGATGGCAATCATGCCACGCGATGGCTTGCCGAGCACACTGCCCACCATCGGTAACGTCACTAGATCCACCGCCTCGCGCACCAGCAATCCAGAGTAGGTGTTAGGCTCCCACTCGATGATGGAGAGCATCAGCGTCATGGCTGCCTTGGTGGGGGCATCCACCACGGCAAACCGCGATTTTTTATTGGCCTGGAAGGCCCGGGTGAATTTCTCCTGCGTGTAGGTGCGCAGATCCGCCATCTTGTTTTCTCGGCGCTTTTCGCTGAACTCCAGTTTGGCGAATTTTTGCTTCATCGGTCGCAGATCGCCTGACACCACCGGAGCGATGTAGATGGATTTAACCTGCTCCGCCGCTTTCAAGACACGCGCATTCTTGTTCCACCAGTTGCCGAGGAAGGGCGAGCGTTTGCGGTCCTCCTTCAATTCGGCAGCATGCGGCAGAAAGTCGGTGGGTTTGACCTCGACAGCGGCGATCACACTTTTGGCCGTGCGGCACGACAGCAGCAGCCAGGGCAGGAACAGGAATAAAAAAAGGCGTGTTAGTGTCATTGCGGGCAGGTTTTGCATACGTTTGAGCACCGGGATTGGCAAATATTTCAGTCGGCTTGCCTGACATTTTTTTTCGCCGCCAAGGGGATAAACTTCCCCGCATCATTTGCGCCGGTCATGCCGGGGTGTTAGCTTTCCGGCCTTGTTTGACGGCCCCCGGCAATCCCGCCTCGGTGCCGCCGGCTTTTTCTCTCCTCTTTATGGCTTGGCTTTCCTCTCTCGGCACTTTCGGTGAAATCATCCGTTTCATCATCCTCATTCTGGAGGTGATCCTGGTGTTCAATCTCATGATCGTCGTTCATGAATTGGGTCACTTCCTCGCCGCGCGCTGGCGTGGGCTGAAGGTGGAGAAGTTCTACATCTGGTTCGGCAAGCCACTGTGGAAGAAGACCATCAACGGCGTGGAATATGGCCTCGGCAGCATCCCGGCGGGCGGATTCGTGGCCCTGCCGCAAATGGCCCCCATGGGTGGTCTTGAGGGCGAGTCTAGTTCCGAACAGCTCCCACCAATCACGCCGCTGGACAAGATCATCGTGGCCTTCGCTGGACCGTTGTTCAGCTTCCTGCTTGCTTGTGTATTCGCCGTGGCCGTCTGGCAGGTGGGCAAGCCCCAAAGCGAAGGCCATAGCACCACTACCGTCGGTTACGTCGTCAAAGACGGCCCGGCAGGCAAGGCCGGTATTCTTCCCGGCGACAAAGTGCTGACCGTGGACGGCGAGCCGGTGAAACGCTTCGAGGGACTCGTGGACAGCGTCCGTTGGGGCGTCGTCGCTAGTGAAGGCGACACCATCGCTTTTGAGGTCGAGCGTGAAGGGCAGGGGGTACTGAAATTCGACGTCAATCCCAAGGACTGGCCCAATTACGCTGAAAAAACCGCCCCCGTCTCCTGGTGGCGCTCCATCTTCAAACGTCCCGACTTGCGCACCGTCGGCATGGAAGGCCAGATGACACCGATGGTGGGCAAGATTTCCCCCAACGGCCCGGCGGACGAAGCGGGCATGCAGGTCAATGACCTGGTGCTTAGCGTCAATGGTGCGCCGCTGCGTAGCATGGGCGGTCTGCGTGATTTCATGGAGGCAAATCCCGGCAAAACCCTCAATCTCGAGATCAGCCGGGCCGGCAAGGTCATGCAGATGGCGATGTTGCCGCGCATTCCGGAAGTGAACAACATGAAGGAGGTCATGGATGACAAAAAAGAGTTCGCCATGATCGGCGTCGAGTGGGACGTCGAGGGCAAGCGTACGCCTATCACCATCACCCCCCAGGAGCAGATCAGCGACGCCGTGCGCCACATGGGCAACCTCGTGTCCAAATTGTTCTCGCCCAAGTCTGATCTCAGTCCCGCGCACATGAGTGGCCCGGTGGGCGTCGGCCGACTCTATTACAAGCTGTTCCAGCATCCCGATGGCTGGCGGCTCGTGCTGTGGTTCAGCGTCGTGTTCAACATCAACCTCGCCATCCTCAATATGATGCCCTTCCCGGTGCTCGATGGCGGCCACATCACCCTGGCCATCGCCGAGGCCATCCGCCGGAAGCCGGCGCAGGGACGCATCCTTGAATATGTGCAGACCGCCTGTGCGCTGATGCTCTTTGGCTTCATCATTTTTGTCACGCTCAAGGACACGGGCGACTTTTTCGGCGGCGGTGCCAAAGAGGGCAAGACACTGAAGTTTG
>JBDNIB010000911.1:0-4905 GCA_041688535.1 Prosthecobacter sp. | reverse complement strand
TTCATCGAAAACGACCGCACGGTGGGTGTGCCCAGCGAGTTTCTGCCGCCAGAGGATTTCAAAGACCATCGCGCCAGCACGCAAGGCCCTGCGCTGAAGGATTGGCAGCTCGAGGGCATCCTGCCCGCGCTCGGCGATCATGCCGTCTCCTTCATCGAACGCGAAGCGAAGACGCCGGAGCCCTTCCTGCTTTTTCTTCCGCTCACCACTCCACACACACCACTGGCGGTGAATGAGGAGTGGAAGGACAAGAGCGGCCTCAATCGCTTTGCTGACCTCGTGATGGAGACGGATGCGGTCATCGGCAGAGTTCTCGACGCGCTCGATAAGAGCGGCACTGCGGACAACACGCTCGTCATCTTCACCAGCGACAACGGCTGCGCACCCTACATCGGCGTGAGCGACCTCGAAAAGATGGGTCACTACCCCAGCGGCCCACTGCGCGGTTACAAGGCGGATGCGTGGGAGGGCGGCCACCGCGTGCCCTTCATCGTACGCTGGCCCAGCCAGGTGAAGGCCGGCAGCACTTGCAATCAGCTTGTACATCAGGCCGATCTCCTCCGCACCTTTGCTGATGTGCTCGGAACGAAACTGCCCGACACCGCCGGTGAAGACAGCGTGAGCCTGCTGCCGCTGCTAAAGGGCGATGACCAACCGATCCGCGAGAACGCCATCAGCGCATCGATCGATGGCACGCCCGCCATTCGCTCCGGCACCTGGAAATACATCGCCGCGCCGGGATCCGGCGGCTGGGGCAAAGGCGGTGACCAAAGCCAACCGGTGCAGCTTTACGATCTCGCCAACGACATTGGCGAAACCAAGAACCTCGCCGCAGCCCAACCTGAAAGCGTCGCGCAAATGCAGGCTCTGCTCCAAAAGATCATCACTGACGGCCGCAGCACACCCGGTGCGCCGCAGAAAAATGATGTCGAGGTGAAGCGCTATCCCACCACCCCACGCAAAGCGAAGAGCAAGAATTCAACATCACCCACCAATCCATGAAAACCACGCCCCTGCTGCTCGCAGCATTCACTCTCGGCCTAGCGCTGCCACTTGCAGCCGCTGCTGCCGCAAGCCCGCCGAACATCATCCTCGTCATGCCCGATGACGTGGGCTACGGCGACTACAAGTGCCTCGGCAATCCCGTCATGCAAACACCGGTGGTGGATGCGTTCAAAAAGAAGAGCGTGCTGTTCACGCAGTTCCACACCAGCCCGACGTGCTCGCCCTGCCGCGCGGCATTGTTGAGCGGGCGGCATGAGTTCAAGAACGGCGTCACGCACACCATTCTCGAGCGCGAGCGCATGGCGCTAAGCACCTTCACACTGCCGCAGATGCTCAAAACGGCGGGTTACAGCTCCGGCATCTTCGGCAAATGGCATCTCGGCGACGAGAAGGAGTATCGCCCCGAGAACCGCGGCTTCGATGAGGTCTATATCCACGGCGGCGGTGGCATCGGGCAAACGTATGCCGGTTCCTGCGGCGACGCGCCGGACAACACGAACATCAACCCCGCGCTCTGGCACAACGGCAAGTGGGTCAAAACGACCGGCTACTGCACCGACCTATTTTTCGATCAGGCCATCTCATGGATAAATGCCAAGCGCGAAGCCAAGCAGCCCTTTTTCGCCTACATCCCGCTCAATGCCGCGCACGGCCCGCACGTCCTGCCAAAGGAGTATTACCAGCACTACCTCGGCAAACCCGGCGTCAGCGAGGACATAGCGAAGTTCTTCGGCATGATCGAAAACGTGGACACGAACTTCGGCAAAGTGATCGCGAAGCTGAAAGAGTGGGGCATCGAGGACAATACGCTCGTGATCTATCTCGCCAGCGACAACGGCGGCACCGCAGGCACGAAACTTTTCAACGCAGGCATGAAGGGCGGCAAGGGCACGCCGTATCAGGGCGGCACGCGCACGCCCGCCTTCTTCCGCTGGCCCGCAGGCGGCATCCAGGGTGGCACCGAGAGCGATGCGCTCAGCGCCCATCTCGATCTCTATCCAACACTGGCCGAAATCGTCGGTGCGAAGCTGTCCGATGAAGTGAAACAGCAGGTCGAAGGCCACCGCCTGCTCTCCGTGATGAAAAATCCCAAAGCCGAATGGCCCGAGCGCACCCTGGTGCATCACGTCGGCCGCTGGCCCGCTGGCAAGGTCGCGGAGGGCAAATTCTCCAAGTGCGCGATCCAAAACAACCGTTTCACGCTGGTGAACAATGAGGAACTCTACGACCTCAAAGCCGACCCCGGTGAAACCACCAACGTCATCGCCGAACATCCCGAGGTGGTCGCCCAACTCCGCGCCACCTACGACCAGTGGTGGACCGACGTGCAGCCGCTCATGGTGAACGAAGACGTCATGGGACCAAAGATCAATCCCTTGAAGGAAATTTACTGGCAGCAGTTCGGCGGCGGCCCGGATGAGGCGATGCTGAAGAAGATGGACCCCGCCGAGAAATTCAAAGGCGGCACCCCTGGAGAAGGTGAATCGCCAAAAAAGCGGAAGAAAAGCAAGCAAGCCAAGTAACTAACTACCTTCCATTCACATGACCCGCATCCTGTTCTCCCTCTTATCGCTCGCGACCTTCGCGCCCGCCACCCCGCTCGTTTATCAAGGCTCCGATGGCCCCGGCAAGGGCAAGCACATTGTCTTCATGGCGGACGACCATGAGTATCGCTCCGAGGAGTCGCTGCCGGCGCTCGCTCGTTTGCTGGCAAAGCACCAGGGTTTCAAATGCACGGTGCTGTTCGGCATCGACCAAGACTCGGGAGAAATCGTGGCAGGTGACGCGTCCAACATGCCGGGCATCGAGGCACTCGACACGGCGGACCTCGCAGTGGTGTTCCTGCGCTTCCAGAACTTCCCACCGGAGCAGATGAAGCATTTTGATGACTATTTGAAGCGCGGCGGCCCGGTGGTCGGTCTGCGCACGTCGACACACGCCTTCAAGATGCCAAAGGAAGCGCCCTTCGCGAAGTACTCGTATGACTACAAAGGCAGCGATTACGAACTCGGCTTCGGTCATCAGGTGCTCGGCCAGACTTGGGTGGGCCACTACGGCAAAAATCACGCGCAGAGCACGCGCATCGCCATCGTGCCGGACAAGGCCGCGAATCCGATCCTGCGCGGCGTGAAGGATGTATGGGTCCAGGCTGGCGGCTACGTCGGCACTCCGGTTGAGAGTGAGGTCTTGACGATGGCGCAGCCACTCAACGGCATGACGCAAGATTCACCCGCTGACGAAACGAAGCCGCCGCAACCGTCCGAGTGGACGCGCACCTACAAAGGCGTGAATGGCAAAACAGGGCGCGTATTCACATCGCTCTACGGCACGTCCGAAGACATCACGAATGACGGCTATCGCCGCCTGATCGTGAACGGCATTTTTTGGACGCTCGGTCTTGAAGACGCGATCAAACCGGACCTCAACATTGCCTTCGTTGGCCCGTTCAAGCCCAACACCTTCGGCGGCGGCGCGTATGCACGCGGTATCAAACCAGAGATGTATGCCGGCTGGGAGTCCCCGATCCCCGCGAATACGAATATCAAGAAGCCGGACGCAAAACCGGTTAAAAAGAACAATAAGAAGCCCGAGAAGCAGGCCGCGAAAGCCGATGCGGCTGCCAAAACTTCGATCGTAACCGGCAAACCCGCCCGCTATGTCCGTATCGAGATCCCCGGCGACAAACGCTGCCTGCAAATCGCCGAGATCGAGGTGATGAGTAGCGACAAAAATGTGGTGAAGGGCGGGAAAGCCTCGCAATCAACGACGGCCAACGGCGGCGTGCCGGAGCGGGCCTTTGATGGCGACAAAAATCCAGCGTGGGGCAATGGCATGACGCACACAAAGGAGAATCAGCCGAATCCCTGGTGGGAAGTCGATCTTGGCGGCAGCCATCAGGTGGACACAATCGGCCTGTGGAGCCGGCAGGGCTTCTCGGACCGGCTGAGCGACTTCACGCTCCAATTGCTCGATGAAGCTCGCAAACCGGTGTTCGAACTCAAGAACGTCGCCGGGCCGGAAACGATGACCATCGATGTCAAAGACGGCGGCAAGCTCGCCTACCTGACCTTTGACGGAAAACCGGGTAAACCTGTCGCGAAGAGCGACGGCAAGCGCCCTTCCGCCTCCTCGCCATCTGAGCCGCCTCTCGCCGAGGTGCCTGCGGGCTACAAGGACCCCATGCCGTTCGCTTTTCAGAAAGGCGATGTCGTCGCCATCCTCGGCAACGGTTTGCCTGACCGCATGCAGCACGACGGCTGGATGGAGACGCTGCTGCAAAGTGCGCTGCCGGAGCTGAACGTGCGTTTCCGCAACATGAGCACGAGTGGCGACCGCCCAGGCTCCTATCCGCGCAGCCCCGGTCAGATCTCGATGACGACCTATTTGCAGCATGTGAAGGCGGACGTGGTGTTCGGCTTCTTCGGTTACAACGAATCCTTCGACAACAAACCGGACGAATACCAGAAACAGCTTGTCGAGTTCGGGCAGAAGACGCGTGGCACGAAAGCGAACGGCAAGTCGTTCCCGCGCATTGTGCTCTTCAGTCCCATCGCGCATGAAGACACGCGCAATGTGAACGTCCCCGATGGCAAGGCGCACAACGCGCAACTCGAAGCCTACACGAAGGCCACGGCAGCAGCAGCGAAGGAGGCGGGCGTCGGTTTTGTCGATCTGTTCCACCCCACGCAGGACCTCTTCAAGGCCGCGAAGGAGCCTCTCACGATCAACGGCGTGCATCTCACACCGGATGGCAACCGCCAGCTCGCCGAAGTCATCGCGAAAGCGCTGGTCGGCAAGCAGGTGAGCGCATCGCCTTCCATGGAAGCGCTGCGCGCGGCCGTGGTGGACAAAAGCACGCACTGGTATCACCGCTACCATGCCTCCGATGGCAATGACGTG
>JBDNIB010000114.1:0-4785 GCA_041688535.1 Prosthecobacter sp. | reverse complement strand
ATCACACCTCAACCCACCATGAACACCGACACCCACACCATCCGTCTGCACCGCGTCCTCCGAGCCAAACCTGAGCGTGTTTATCGCGCCTTCATGGATGCCGACGCCAAAGCCAAATGGCTCCCACCCCACGGCTTCACCGGCAAGGTGCATCACCTAGAGGCCCGGGTCGGCGGCACCTACCGGATGTCCTTCACCAATTTCACCACCGGCTCCAGCCACTTCTTCGGCGGCACCTACACTGAGCTGACACCGCACCAGCGCATCCGTTACACCGACAAGTTTGAGGATCCAAATCTGCCTGGAGAAATGCACATCACGGTGGACCTGAAGGAGGTCTTCTGCGGCACCGATCTGCACATCACGCAGGAAGGCGTCCCTGCCGCGATTCCTGCGTCGGCCTGCTACATGGGCTGGCACGACTCACTGGTGTTGCTCGCGCAACTGGTGGAGCCGGAGATTCCAGATGATGGCTGAGCCTCGCCAAGGCTTCCGTTCCCGCCGATAGGGAACGGTGGCGTGTCTTGCGGTCTCTGGCGGCGGAGCTTCGTGCTCGCATTGCCCGCGCTGAGTCCTAGCGTGAGCGCCCTCGTTTCATGCCCGCCTCCACCTCGCTGCCCATCTGGAAGATCCACGCTGACATCCTGCGTGTGGTGCAAAACGGCAATCGTCTGGTGCTCGTCGCGCCCACGGGTTCGGGCAAGACCACGCAGGTGCCGCAGATGTTGTTGGATGCGGGGAACGCAGGGGACAAAATGATCGTGGTGCTGCAACCTCGGCGTGTGGCGGCTCGCACGGTGGCGACGCGAGTCGCCTGGGAGCGTGAGGGAAAGCTCGGCGCTGAGGTCGGGTATCAGATTCGTTTTGACGATCATACCAGCGTCGGCACTCGCATCTGCTTCGTCACCGAGGGCATTCTGCTGCGCTGGCTGCAGGATGATCGCACGCTGGCGAAGATCGGGGCGGTGGTGTTCGATGAGTTCCATGAGCGGAACTTGCTCAGCGATGTCGCCCTCGCTTTGGTCAAGCACTTGCAGCAGACTCAGCGCCCCGATTTGGTCATGCTGGTGATGTCCGCCACGCTCGATGCCGAGCCTGTCGCCGCGTATTTGGATCAATGCCCGATCCTCATCTCCGCAGGGCAAAGCTATCCCGTGGAGGTCGGCTATCTCTCGCTGCCCGACCAGCGCCCGATCACCGCGCAAGCCGTCGATGCCGTCGAGCGCATCATCAACAGTGACGGCCCCGGCGACATCCTCGTCTTCATGCCGGGGCGCGGTGAGATCAATGGCACGCTGGACGCATTGCGCGGCCTGAGGACGCATGAGCGTGTGGCCTGCATCCCGTTGCATGGCGAACTCGAACCGCAGGAGCAAGACCGCGCCTTTGCCCCCAATTCCCTGCGCAAAATCATCGTCGCCACCAACGTCGCCGAGACCAGCATCACCATCGACGGCATCCGCCACGTCGTGGACAGCGGCCTCGCCCGCGTCGCCCGTTATGATGCCGAGCGCGGCATCGGCACGCTCTTGCTAGAGCCCATCAGCCGCGCCAGTGCCGACCAACGCAAAGGCCGAGCTGGCCGCACCGCGCCAGGCACCTGTCATCGCCTGTGGACCGTGTTTGGCCACAAGGATCGCGACGAGCGCAACACCCCGGAGATTCAGCGCAGTGACCTCGCTGAGGTCGTGCTGCTCCTGCACTCGCTCGGCATCCGCGAGGCGTCCACCTTTGACTGGCTGGACAAACCCGATCCCCAGGCCGTCGTGCGCGCCGAGCGCCTGCCCACCATGCTCGGTGCCCTGCATGAGCAGCATGCGGACCTCACCAGCATCGGTCGGCAAATGTTGCGCCTGCCCATGCATCCGCGCTACTCCCGCATGTTGATCGAGGCCAGCCAGCGCGGCTGCGTGCCGGATGCCGCGCTGTGCGCCGCCTTGGTCAGTGGTCGCGACCTGCTCGCCCGACTCGACCGCGACGACGCCGGGAGCAAGGCCACTCGGGAGATGTTTGAGGACAGCGCCGACTCCGACTTCATCACCCTCATGCGCGCCTATGAGTTCGCCAAAGCCAACCATTTCAGCTTCGACCGCTGCCGCACCCACGGCATCAATGCCCAAGTCGCCCGCCAGGTCGAGCAGACCTGCCAGCAAATTCTCCACGCCGCCCACCAGCAACGCCTCTACGACCGCGACGCCCCGCCCGCCGCCCCAGAAAAAAACGACGAAGCCCTGCAACGTTGCCTCATGGCCGGCTTCGTAGATCAACTCGCCAAACGACGCGACCCCGGCCAGCCCGCCTGCGATCTCACCGATCAGCGCCAAGGCCAACTCGTGCGCGAAAGTGTCGTCCAGGACGCCGCCTTCTTCGTCGCCGCCAATCTTCGCGAAGCCCCCTCGCGCGGCCCCACCCCGCTGACCCTCCTCAGCCTCGCCACCGCCGTCCAGCCCGCCTGGATCGCCGAGATGTTTCCCCAGCATTTGAGCACCAGCATCGAGCACAGCTTTGATGCCAAAAACAAACGCGTCGCCGCCATGAACGTCACGCGCTATCGCGACCTCATCATTGAGCAAAAGCCCCAAAACCGCGACCTCGATCCCCAAGCCAGCGGACACTGCCTCGCCGAGGCCCACCAAAGCGGAGCCTTTGATCTGCCGCTCATGGACCATCGCCTCAAGCAATTCATCGCCCGCGTCAATCTCGTCCACGCCACCCTGCCCGAGCTCGAGTTCGCCCCCTTCGACGAACCCGCCATCACCGCGTGCCTCGCCCGCGCCTTCACCGGCCTCACCCTCGTCAAAGAAGCCCAAGCCGCGCCCCTCATCGCCGCCTTCCATCAGCACCTCGACAAGGGCCAAGTCAGTTGGCTCGACGAACTCCTGCCCCTCTCCATCCCCGGACCCGACAACCTCCCCCTCAAGCTCTCCTACCTCAACAACGAACCCGAAGCCCAAGTCAAACTCCACGACTGCTTCACCCTCACAGAGCATCCCACCCTCTGCGAAGGTCGCCTCCCCATCCTCCTCAGCCTCCACACCCCAGACGGCAAACGACTCGCCACCACCACCGACTGGCCGAGTTTCGTAACGCGCGAATGGCCGAAGCATCGGCAAGCCGTGGCGAAGAAGTTCTCTGGGGTTTTGTGGCGGTAGCGATTGGAGAGCTGCTGTCAGCCAGTTGCAGCCTGACCCCGTTTTCTGACCCCGGGTTCCGTTTTCCCAGCATGCGTGACTTCTCAACACAGGCGGAGCAGCGAGTTGCGTGCGCCGCCGCAGTCTTTATTCCGGGAAAATGCCCCCAGGGCTCAGCGTAGCGGAAGTCATCCGCTCACGCCTTTTTGAACGCATGATCATGGCCACCGTTGCAATCACTGCCCCCACGTCATCCAACGGTCCAACGATGGGAATGTTGTCTGGAATCAGATCAATAGGCGACAGAACCCACAAAACTGTAATGACAATGGCTACTGCAAACTTCGGAATCTGAGCAACCTTTGCAAATACATCGTGCTTTTCATGATCGAGAATAGAAAGTATTGGAACCAAAGTTTTGCGGCCCATGTCGCTGACGACGACACAGAGCCCGTCTTCATGCACTAGCTGATCCACAACTCTGGACGCGCAAATAAGCACGTCAGAATCGTCGTGATTCTTTGCCAATCCTTGACGAACCAGGGCAAGACTGCGCCGCTCGGTCAGAGGAAGCTTTCGTTCGACGAGTTCTTTTAGCGTAATCCTCTTTAGTTCGAGATCGCCGCGAACATGAGATGTCCCGACTTCCCATGACCGGTGAACGGAAGACCAATAGTGGCGGAGTTCAGGTGGCGAATATTGCAGCCGCAGAGCCAGGCCAGCGCAGATCAATCCACCCAAAACCCACCCAACGTCAGGTCCGCCCGATATCAGTTCAGTGCCAAGGGCGATGCTAGCCATGAAGATCAAGAGGGCTGCGGCACAAGCACGGCTCAACGCGAGGGCAACACATACGCCGACAAACGCCAACATCGTTACGGGTGATCTTAGCATCTCAAAGAGCTGTTGTGGTATAAAGCCCAGCAGTTGGTTCGCCCAATCAAAAACCCCCGTTATGGTTCCGAGAATCGTCCACTGTTTTGGTCCAATTTCCCCTTTCAGCCGAATCAATAGGCAGAAACATGACGCCATTGTCAGGAGGTGGATCAACAGATTGGCAGCGATGTGTGGTTTTCCAAAAACCTTCCATTCCCAGGCCAGGGTGCTTACTACAACGAAAGACACGCCGAGAGCGAATAGAGTCTGCGCTGCCTGAAATCTGGTGCCATATCCAACCTCCAGAAACATCAAGGATGAGACGATCAACAACGATGCCTTCAGCCAAAAGCTCCAGTGAAGAAAGCTAGCAAGGTCAGATGGCAGAGTCCATGACCGAGGTGATGGTTGAGGGGGCATGCCGGTTGTCATTTGGGTTTGGGTTTGGGAGGCGGGTGCTGCGGATTGTTTTTTTCTGCGCCTTCTTCAATGTCGCCCTCTTTGTAAATTCTCGAACCAATGAATATCGTTTCTGAATAAAATGGGATTCCGCAAAAGGCGTTTAGAGTACACCAAAACCCTCTTCTTGTGCTCTGCCATTCTTCGGGATCCTTATCACTTGGGGTAAATTCCTCCCAAGACGCCTCCGCAAAAAGTCGCTGGGCCATTCATTCACTGAACGAGCTGATACTACCAAGGCGTTAGGAGCAGATGCGTCACATCAAAGAGGTCGAAGACATCGCACAAAACGCTCTGTTTGACTCCGCCACGCTCGATT
>JBDNIB010000014.1:0-2152 GCA_041688535.1 Prosthecobacter sp. | reverse complement strand
GAGGCGGACGAGGCTGGTCGGGCGACGATCTGGGAGACGCACAAGCAGTACACGCTGGAGATGTATCACTTCCTCACCACCGATCCTGCGGTGCCGACCCACATTCGCGAGGAATACGCCAAGCTCGGCCTCTGCCGCGATGAATTCCCCGAATACGACCACTGGTCCCCGCAGCTCTATGTGCGCGAGGGGCGGCGCATGATCGGCGAGTACATCGTTTCGCAGAAGGACATCATGGAGGAGCCGAAGAAGGACGATGCCATCGTCGTGTCATCGTTCCCGATTGATCACACGACTGCCAGCGCGTCGGCACGGCTGAGTTCGTCATCAATGAGGGTACCATCATGCCGGTGCGCATGGCTGGGCGCAGACATGGCTATCCGTATCACATCCCGTATCGCGCCATTCTGCCGAAGGCGGCGGAGTGCGAGAACCTGCTCGTTCCAGTCGCGCTGTCCTGCACGCATGTCGGCATCTCGTCGATCCGCGTGGAGCCGACGTGGATGATTCTCGGTCAAAGCGCGGGCATCGCCGCCGCTTTGAGTGTGAAACAAAACCTCGCCGTGCAAAAGCTGCCGTATGCGGCATTGCGTGAGCGTCTGCTGGCGCAGAAGCAGGTGCTCGACTTGCCCGTGCTTCCGGATCTGCCACCGGAGCCGAAAGGCGCAGTGAGCATCGATCCCAAAACGCTGCCGGGCATCGTGCTCGATGACGCGCAGGCGGAGTTGAAAGGCGCGTGGAGCCACTCGTCGAATTTCAAACCGCACATCGGCACCGGCTACCTTCACGATGATAAGCGCGGTGACGGCCAGTCCAGTGCAATCTTCCGCTTTAAGGTGCCGAAGACGGGCCGCTATGACCTGCACATGGCTTATTCAGCGCACGAAACCCGCGCGTCGAAAGTGCCGGTGACGATTCAAAGCGGTGGACGCAAGATCGAGATCAGCGTCGATCAAACGCAGATGCTTCCGTCAGGCGAAGCTTTTCGCAGCATCGGCACAGTCGAACTCGACAGCGGCATCGAATCGACGATCACACTCAGCAATACCGGTACGGACGGTTTTGTCATTCTCGATGCGTTTCAGTTGATCGAAGCTAGCGGGCGTTGAGGACCTGCCTGCCCTGCCCAGACTCCCATGACCCAGTTTACCGCGTTTTTTTTACAGACGATCAGCGCTTTCAACGTTTGATGGTTCCTGCCAACTTGGCTTCATTTGATCTGATGGCCTTCGAAACAAATTCGATGACACGGACGGACTTGGAATTTAGATGCCCGCCCCCTAAACACCTGCAAACTCCATGGATGTCGTAGTTTCATCAATGTCGGACCAGACTGGCGTGCCGCTTCCTCAACTGGTTTTCGGCACGACTGACGATGTGCATGGGAGCATGGGCGGTAAGGTCACAACCCCAAACATTGGCGCGACTGTGTTTGGTCGCTACAAGCTCATTCGCGTGCTTGGCCGGGGCGGCATGGGTGTCGTCTGGCTTGCGGACGATCTGAAACTGGAGCGCCCCATTGCGTTGAAATTCCTGCCTAGCCTCGACGGCTTGAATCCGAGCGCGGTGAACGATTTAAAGATCGAGACCCGCCGCGGCTTGGAACTTTCGCATCCAAACATCGTCCGTATTTATGATTTTATTGACGACGAAAATTCCGTGGCCATCTCCATGGAATATATTGACGGCAAGACGCTTTCCCAAATGCGTCGAGCCTCCCCCACGGGTGTTTTTTCCGCCGAGGAAATCGGGAGCTGGCTCGTCGGCGTCTGTGAAGCTCTGGATTATGCTCATTTCCAGCGTCGGCTCATTCACCGCGATTTGACGCCCTCGAACATCATGCTCTGCGGAGAGGACGCCATCGCGAAAATAACCGACTTCGGCATCGCCTGCACATTTTCAGGCACGATGAGCCGTCTGGCCGTTAACGAAGCCAGTATCCGTGGCACGTTGCGCTACATGAGCCCTCAGCAGGTCATGGGCGATCACCCGTTACCCACAGATGACGTCTATTCCCTCGGTGCTACGATTTACGAACTCTTCACCGGTATGCCGCCGTTCTTCCGTGGCGATGTTTCCACGCAGATTCATTCCAAGATTCCTCCCGCCATCGCCAAGCGGCGCGAAGAACTCGAAGTCAAAGACTGCGTGG
>JBDNIB010000910.1:0-2686 GCA_041688535.1 Prosthecobacter sp. | reverse complement strand
TTGCTCCAGGGTGACGCGCGCATCGCCCGCTTTCGCAGGTGCTGCGAGCTTGAGCCAGGTGCGGCTCATCGGCGCGCCATGCACCTCCCAACGTCCGCCGCAGGCGATGATGGCGGGCAGCGTCTCCGGGTTCGTGCCTTTGAAATGACGTAGCCGGATCGTCGCCTTCACTCCATCAGGAATCGGCGCCGCCGCCGTGCCGATTTCCAGCACTGGCATCGCTGCACCCGCAGGCTGTGAGGGCGCTTCATCGTGACAGTTGAAGCCATCTTCGCTCGTCGTTTCGCCTGGCTCGATCTTGATGAGCCCGACGTCCAGCAGCGTGTCCTTCTCCCGCGAGAAGGTGAGCGTTCCCGCTATGTGCAGCAGCCGCAGCGCGGCACTGGACTCCACATCGTAGGTGACGACGTGTCCCGAGCGAACCTGCACGAAATCGCCCCCTTGCGGTTGTCTCCCGTTCTCCCATGTCTGAACATCCGACCACTTGCCGCTATGCGCGCTGCGTGCATTGAATACGACGGGCTCCAGCGCAAAAATCTGCGTCGCGAGCAGCAACGCGAACAATCGTAGGAAGATTTTCATTTGGATGAACAAGGAGCTTGCGGGAAAGCTCACTTCTTTGCCTGAACGCCAAGTTCGATACGCGTGTTGTTATCATCGCCCTCTCCGTAAACTGCAACATTGGTGCCTTCTTTAACCGTGGGCAGGATCTTTTCAGCAATGCCGACAAGTTTGAAGTCCCCACCATCCACGCTTTCGTAAACCGGGACGCCCTCGGCAAACTTATTGAAGTGAAGATTGTTCCCGTATTTTTTGGTGAAGGCTTCAGGCAGTGCGGTCCCCAGCATGAGCAGACGCTCATCCTTGAATGAGACAAAGGTGCCAATAACACGCTCCTTTCTCGCACCGACCCGAATCAGCGCCCGACCGGCGGTGACCATGACCCACGCGCCGGGCTCGAGTTTACCTAAAACTTCGGCGGTGCCTGACGGCTTATACTCGCCCGCGGTATAGTCCCACTGAACCACCTTGGTTTTTTCGGTAATGTCATGCCAGACCAGGCCTTCATAGTTGCCCTTGAGGATCAGTGTGCCGTCCTTGAAGGAGACGAACTTGCCTTGATTTTGTTTCTCCTTTTGGTCGATTGGGGCAGTGGCTGGCGACTGAGCTGTGGCGGCAGTCCCAGCGATGGCAGCCAAGCCCAGGACAAGGCCGCATGTGAGTGCGATGTTACGAATTATTGACTTCATAAAATAGTCTTTCAGTTACTTCTTCTTCACGCCGATCTCGATGCGCGTGATGTTGTCATCGCCCTCCCCGTAAATGGTGATGATGGCCCCTTCCTTGACCTTGGGTAGAACCGTCGCCGGGTTGCCAACCAGCTCGTAGTCGCCGCCGTCAATGCTTTCATAAACCGGAACGTCATCGGCAAATTTGTTCATGTGGAGCTGGTTGCCGTATTTCTTCACATAGCTCCCGCCGAGATTGGTTCCGAGCATCAGCAGCCGCTCGTTCTTATAGGACACGAAGGTGCCGGTGGTGCTCCCCTTTCTCGAGCCGATGCGGATGAGCGCCTTGTTCGCGACAACAATGGTCCATGTTCCGGCCTCCACCTTGCTCAACACTTCGGCGTTGCCTGCCGGCACATACTTGTCGGCAGCATTATCCCAGCGAACGACCTCGATCTTCTCCGGGATGTTGTTCCAGAGCAAGCCGGCGTAATTGACCTTGAGTGTCAGCGTGCCGTCGTTGAACGAGACGAACTTGCCATAGCCGAACTTGTCATTCTGGTCGGCGGCAGGTTGGGCTTGGGTGTTCTTCGGGGCAGCGTCCGCTTTGGCTTCCTGCGCACGCGTCGCGCCCGCCAGCGTGAGCACCGTGATCGTCACTGCCGCCGCCAGGCCCCACGCGGGATGAGTGCGGCGATGGCCGGCAATGGCGCGAATGCGCGAGCGCATCCCGGAGCGTTCAAAGATGCCGACGAAGGCGAGGCCAAGCGCGGGTCCCGCCGCCGTGTGCTGGAGCTTCAGCAACGCATGGCCGTAGTCGGCGCGACGGTCCTCCGTATCTGCGCCGAGCACCTGCGCATCGCACGCTGTCTCACGATCCGCCCTCATGCGGGCAAAGGCCAGCCAGAGCAGCGGATTGAACCAATGGAGGGCCTGAAGCACACACAGCAGCCAGTTCAGCGGCAGGTCGTGGCGTTTCAGGTGCGTGAGTTCATGCAGCAACACCATGCGTGCCTCGCCAGCCGAGAACCCATTCGGAAAACCAGCCGGCAGCAGTAGCAGAGGACGCAACAGGCCCGCCACTGCGGGGCTTTCCACCGCCGAGGATACAATCACCCGAGGCAAACGTTTCATGCCAAGATGATCCGCGATACTGCCGACTGACTCCGTGATCTCCGCACTTGTCTCCACGGTTCCGCGCACGATTCGGCGCAGGCTCCGCCGATACCCGATGCCACCGAGAGCCAGTACGCAGCAAGCGCCGAGCAGCCATGCTGCGAAGAGGATCTGCTGTCTGCTCGGCTGCCAAGATGCCGGTTCTGCCACAGTCGTGGTTTCGACAATCTCGGCAGGCACCGCGACGGACTGCGGCTCGGACTGAACGGCGAAGCGGTTTTCCGCGCTGAAGCGGCTCGCTGGCAGCACCGGCAACACGAGCACCAGCACCACCGGCAGCC
>JBDNIB010000113.1:0-4120 GCA_041688535.1 Prosthecobacter sp. | reverse complement strand
TCAAAAATCGAAGGCAATGTCATTTTCACCAAGCTGGATTCTGCCATCAACTGGATGCGCAAGAACTCCATGTGGCCGATGCCGATGGGCCTGGCCTGCTGCGCGATCGAAATGATGGCCGCCGCGTGCAGCCGTTACGATTTGAGCCGCTTCGGCATGGAGGTGATGCGTTTCTCCCCCCGTCAGGCTGATGTGATGATCGTGGCCGGCACCGTGACCTACAAAATGGCGCTGGCCGTGAAGCGCGTGTGGGACCAGATGCCGGAGCCGAAGTGGTGCATCGCCATGGGTGCCTGTGCCAGCAGCGGCGGCATGTATCGCAGCTATGCGGTGCTGCAAGGCGTGGACCAGATCATCCCGGTGGATGTGTACATTTCCGGCTGCCCACCACGCCCCGAGGCGCTGCTGGAGGGCCTCATGCGTCTCCAACGCAAAATCGAAACCGAGCACTCCTTCACCGAACAGAAGAAGGAACTCATCGCCGAACTCACCGCTTAATTTTGTCATGACCATGAATGCCGCCCAAATGGCCGAGGCTCTGAAGCAGAAATTCGGCACCGCCGTGCTCGAAGTGAAGGAATTCCGTGGCGAGCACACGCTGGTCGTCACGCTGGCCGGCGCGAAGCCGCTGCTGAAATACTGCCGCGACGAGCTGGCCTTTGATTATCTCGTGGACGTCTCCAGCCTCGATTACCTGGGCAAGGAGCCGCGGTTTGAGATGGTGTACGAACTTTACGGCTACGGCCATCTCCAGCACCTGCGCGTGCGGGCCGCTGTGGCCGAAGACGAGGAAGTGCCGACTGTCAGCGACCTCTGGGCCACTGCGAACTGGCATGAGCGCGAAGTCTGGGACATGATGGGCATCAAATTCAGCGGTCATCCCGACCTGCGCCGCATCCTGATGTGGGAAGGCTACCCGTTCTTCCCACTGCGAAAAGACTTCCCGCTCGAAGGCAAGCCCAGCGACATGCCCGATGTCGGCTTCACCAACGTCGCCCCGATGGCGGACGGCCCCTTCGTCACCAGCCCCGGCACGGGTGACACGGTGACGCGTGAGCCGCGCTCGCGCCGGCCGACGGAGTGAGCGTTAGAAGTAAGATGTGAGAGGTCAGAAGATCATCGCCACCTCTGACTTCTCACGTCTTACCTCTAACGTCTAACGTCTGACTTCGCCTCCGCGCCGCCATCCGAAAGAGCCTCCACAACTCGGCGTTTTCGTTTCCTCTCCATCATCATGACACGCACCCACCTCACCACCGTCCTCGGCCTCGCTTTGGCGACCGCCGCCTCCGCTGCAACCACCGACTGGGGCACTTTCCGTGGCCCTGCAGGCAATGGCATCATCCCCGCTGTGGCGGGTGCGAAATGGAGCCTCAAAGAAGTGTGGAAAACGCCCACGAACCTCGGCTTCAGCTCCTTCGCTGTCGCAGACGGCAAGGCCTACACGCTCGTCACCGGTGAAACGGATGGCAACACGGGCGAAATGCTCGTCTGCCTCGACGAAAAGTCTGGCAAGCAACTCTGGAGCAAGCCGCTGAGCGTCATCCCGAAGTATGATGGCGGCGGCAATGCGGGTGCAAAGGGCAATGACGGTGGCGACGGCTCCCGCAGTTCCCCCGTCATCGACGGCGGCAAGGTGTACGTCATCGACAGCCTGCTCCATGTCTTTTGCTTCGACGCGGCGACCGGCGGCAGCGTCTGGGATCACGACGTGAAGAAGGAAAATAGCGGCGAGATGATCAAGTGGCAGAACGCCGCCTCCCCGCTCATTGATGGCGACATTCTCCTGCTCGCCGGCGGCGGCAAAGGTCAAGCGCTCATCGGTCTGAACAAAGGCACCGGCAAAGTCGTGTGGAAAGGTGAGGACGACAAGATGACCCACGCCACCCCGATCCTCGCGGACATCCTTGGCGTGCATCAGGCTATCTTCTTCACCCAGACTGGCCTCGTCGGCGTGAACCCGCAGACGGGTGATGTCCTCTGGCGTGCCGAGTTCCCCTACAAAGTGAGCACTTCGGCCTCCCCGTTCGTGTTTGAAGACATCGTCTATTGCTCCGCTGGTTACGGCGTGGGTGCCGGTGCCTTCAAGCTCAGCAAAAAGGGCAGTAAGCTCAGCGCCGAACAGATCTGGCGGCGTGAAAACGAGTGCTTCAATCACTGGAGCACCCCGGTTGTCAAAGACGGCTACCTTTATGGCATGTTCAGCTTCAAGGAATACGGCAAAGGCCCACTGGCCTGCGTGGACATCCGCACCGGCAAGGACATGTGGAAGGAAGAAGGCTTCGGACCCGGTCAGGTCATCCTCGCAGGCGACAAGATCATCGCCACCAGCGACCAGGGCGAAATCGTCGTCGCCGAGGCCAAGCCGGACAAATATAAAGAAGTGGCCCGCAAAGACGTGCTGGAAGGCAAGGTCTGGAGCTATCCGATCCTCGCCAACGGCAAAATCTTTGCCCGCAGCACGGTGGAAGGTGTCTGCCTGGATCTGAACTGAGTTCGACAACTGCATTCCAAACCCCGCCGGGGAACTGGCGGGGTTTTTTGTTCTACTGCGGTCCACAGCGGAGCTCCTGGACTACTTTTTGCCCGCAGCCTTGACGCCTCCGGCGCTCTGGCCGAATCTCACCACTCTCTCCAGCATGAAGTGGCAACAACGTGTGAACCAGGCCTGGCAAAAGGCGCGTGAACTCCCCTATGTGGGCCGTTCATCCTTTGCCGTGGCGATGATCCTGCTCGTACTGGCCCGTGCGCTCGACTGGCACCACACCCATCCCGACGATGTGGCCGGAGAGGCCATCCAGCAGGCACAGGTGGCGCAGGTGGCCCTGCCCAAGAGCATCCTAGTGCTCTCCAACGTGCTGCCCTACCTCAATCTGTGGGTGTCCATCGGCGTCCCGCTGCTGCTGCTCGTCATCTGGCGGCGCTGGGGTGACCTGCGCCGTCTGATGCCACCGGTGAGCATCGCCGCTGGTTCGATGGCGATCTGGGCCGTGGCCAGCGAGCTGGTGAATTACATCGCGCATGCGCACATGACAGAAATGGGCGAACCGCCGACGCCCGTGGCCTTTGGCTTCAAGCTCTTCTTCATTGCCGTGGCGCTGATCTCCGTGCCGTTCGCCCTGCAGTACTTCCGCAAAACGGCCATCCTGGAGCGCTACACGCTGCGCACCTTCATGCACCCGCTGATCTTCTGCTTCGTGTCCTTCTGCACGCTGTGGATCATCATGGACCTGCTGGACAACCTGAAGGACTTTCAGGCGGCAAAATCGAGTTTTGGTGATGTGCTGGGCTTTTATCTGGGCCTGCTGCCCTACATTTATGTGACCGTGATGCCATTGGCCCTGCTGCTGGCAGTGCTGTACTCGCTCACCCGCATGTCGCGGGCGAACGAGCTGATCTCCATGCTCGGCGCAGGCCGCAGCCTGGCGCAGGTGCTGCGGCCGATTTTCCTCTGCACCGCCTATGCCGGACTGCTGAGCCTCGCGGCCAACTACTACTGGGCACCGCGTGCGGAGGGCAACCGCAAGGCGGTGGTGCGTGCGCTCACGGAGAAAAGCGCGGGCACCATCCGCGCATCCTCCATCATGTTTCGCGATGACGTCACTCACCGCACCTGGTTCGCCGCCACCTTCCCATTCTCTCTCACCCAGGGCCGTGAGCGCATGTATGGCATGCAGGTGCGGGAAGAGAATGCGGACGGCACCCCTGCCCGCACCATTCTCGCACCCAGCGCAGGCTGGACACCGCAGACAGGTTGGCGCTTCTACGATGGCAAGGAAATGATCTACCGCGATGGCAGCGTGGCGGAAATCCGCCCGTTCCTAGCGCGGAAAAACGGCCAGCGTGTGCTGGATCTGCCCGGCATCGAGGAAACGCCCTGGAGCATCGTCAGCTATGCCTTGCGCGCCGATTACATGAGCGTGCCGGAGCTGGTCTCCTACCTGGATGCCTATCCCAAGGCCGCGAGTGACAAGCTCGCGCCGTTTCGCACCCATTTCTGGCATCGCTTTGCCCTGCCCTGGCAGGCTTTCGCCCTGGTGCTCGTCGCCGCACCGCTCGGCGTGGCGTATTCACGGCGCGGCTCGGTCGGCGGCATCGCGGGCAGCGTGTTCATCTTCTT
>JBDNIB010000909.1:0-2576 GCA_041688535.1 Prosthecobacter sp. | reverse complement strand
TGCCACGATTGAAAACCCCGCCTGCTGACCAGCCGCAGAGGCCTGAACTTCCCAGAACAGCGCTGCCGACTTGAAAACCGCCAAGTCCTATGCGGCGCGTGTTGCCGTTGAGCTTGGGGGATGGCAGGGACGAACGCATGAATCAAGAATTACTAAGGAGCTTCAGTGAATAGCAAGAGATTCTTTTGATCCATTGCAAATACTTACGAGTGAGGGTTCGACAACACCGGCTTCGCCTGACTTCACAGACCTAGCAGCAATCCAGCTCACCGCCGCCGACAAAGCGGCCGCGCTGGTCAAAAAGCTGCGGCTGTAGCGTAGGCTTGCTCGCCTGCGTTCTTCAAACCCAAAGGCTAGAAAGCCTATGCTACGTTCGTTTCCCTGCATCACGTTATGCACATCGCCACTCATCGTCAGCTACCCCGCCGCGCTTTCCTGCGTGGCACCGGCACCGTTCTCTCGCTGCCGTTGCTGGAGGCGATGACGCCTGCATTCACGCGTGCCGCCGCGGCGGAACCGCCGAAACGCTTCGTGGCCATGTGTGCGACGCTGGGCTTTCACACGCCCTTTTTGCATCCGAAAGAAACTGGTGCCGGTTATACGCTCACGCCGTATCTGGAGCCGCTCAAAGACCTGCGTGCGGATTTTTCCGTGCTCTCCGGCCTGCACCACCTCGAACAAAATGGCGCGAACGGCCACACCTCCGAAATGACGTGGCTCACTTCGGCCAAACATCCCGGACTCGCCGGATTCAAAAACACGGTCTCGATTGACCAGCTCATCGCCGAGAAAATCGGCACGCAGACGCGCTTCCCCAGCCTCGTGCTCGGCTCCGGCAATGAATCGCTCTCGTGGTCGACCAGCGGTGTGCCGCTGCCGGCGGAGTCCTCGCCGTCGAAGGCGTTTCAGCAGCTTTTTGTCGAAGGCACGCCCGCCGAGGTGCAGGCACAGGTGCGCGGCCTCAAACGCGGCCGCAGCATCTTGGACACCGTCATGGGTCAGGCGAAAAAATTGCATAATGAGCTCGGCAAACGCGACCAGGAAAAGCTGGATGAGTATTTTTCCGCCGTGCGCGCGCTCGAAGACCGTCTCATTCAAAACGAAGAATGGGCGCACAAGCCGAAGCCCAAGGTGGCTGCCAAGCCGCCCACCGACATTCAGAGCCGCACCGATGCCATCGGCAAAATGAAGCTCATGCAGGATCTCATCGTGCTCGCTTTGCAGACCGACTCTACGCGCACCATCACCCTGCGCCTCGCCGGCATGAACGCCGTGCCGGAGATCGAAGGCGTGCATCAGGACTGGCACAATCTCTCCCATCACGGACAAGACCCGGCGAAAATCGAAGAACTCAAAATCATCGAGGTCGCCGAGTTTCGCGCCTTCGGCGAGTTCCTTGCCAAACTCAAAGCTGCGCAGGAAAACGGGCGTTCGTTGCTCGATAACACCGCCGTCCTCTTTGGCTCCAATCTCGGCAACGCCAGCGCTCACGACACGAAAAACCTGCCTCTCATCCTCGCCGGCGGCGGCTATAAACACGGACGCCACATCGCCTGCGATTCGCAGAAACAGGTCTTTTCCAATCTCTTCGTCGCCGAGGCGCAGCGCATGGGCGTGGAGGCGGACAAATTTGGCTACAGCACCGGTGTGCTCGATTTGAATCAAGGATGAGCGCATCACTCGCGCATCCGTTCAACAAGCCAGACTATGGTGGTCGTAGTGTTGTGGAGCGCTATTCATCTATACTTATATCCAAACCAAGTCTGCCCGAGAACGAAACGCTTTATTTCGAACTGCTCGATACTGAAATCGGTATTAGGCAGAAATTGAGGCTGGCGAAAATCCGC
Source organism: Prosthecobacter sp. (assembly GCA_041688535.1). Lineage (GTDB taxonomy): Bacteria > Verrucomicrobiota > Verrucomicrobiia > Verrucomicrobiales > Verrucomicrobiaceae > Prosthecobacter. The sequence goes on along the minus strand of JBDNIB010000909.1, from coordinate 729 downwards.
AAATTGAACCGAGCCGCAAATTTCAAGAAGCATAAATTGCAGCCGTGTGATGGCCCAACCAAAGATGGGAAATCTGCGAACTATTTTTGTGATGCCCGCGATTGATCAGATCGCAAAAGAGGCTGCGATGTTTGATAACGCTTACGCCACCTGCCATGTCTGTTTTCCGATTCGGGCGAGTATTCTGAGTGGGAAACATCCGGCGCGCATGGATTTAACGGAATGGTTGCGGGAAAAAGGAACAGGACTTTGAAAAACTGCACAGCGCGAAAAAAACGAATGCGCTGCCGGAAGGCGAAAGAACTCTGGCGGAAACCCTGCGCAACCATGGATATGCGACAGCGAACTATGGCAATGCACATGTGGACCGAGCCCCCAAGACCTAGGGATTCGATGAAACGATTGCTGGCTGGGTGAAATCCTATTATCACGCCGTTCGGCGGCGCAAACACGCAGAGCCTTGCATCTGAAGAGGGCGACTATTTTACGGATAAACTGACCGAGGCCGCACTCGATTTTATTGAGCGTAAAAAGGAGCCGCCCCTTTGGGTGATTGGCACCCTGCAGTTGTTTAACCTGAAGGTAAACCCCGGCGAACAAAACGACCTTGCACCATCACAGCCCCAAAAGGCTCATGAACTCCACCGCCAGTTGCAAAACTTGGTGCGAGATCGTGTCTCCTCGCAGGATGTCCGAAAAATAGAACTGAAATCCTGCGTTCGCCGTCGC
>JBDNIB010000908.1:0-2574 GCA_041688535.1 Prosthecobacter sp. | reverse complement strand
CTTCATCATGCCGGCCTCGGCCTCGCTGATGTCCATGAGCGCCTTGAGCATGGTGAGCACGCGGTCGGATTCCTCCACGCAATCGGCCAGCGCCTCGCGGGCGACGGGATCAGGCGTGGTCTGCACGGCGGCCTCAGCGGTTCCACGCAGACGCGTGAGCGGCGTGCGCAGGTCGTGGGCGACGTTGTCCAACGCATCGCGCATGCCCTGGATGAGTGCCTGGTTTTTGTCGAGTACGCGGTTGAACTCGGTGGCCAATTCCTCCAACTCAGCTTGGCTGGCGCGGGCGGTCACACGAGCGGAAAAATTCCCGGTGTCTGAGATGGTGCGGGCGGTGGCGACAACCTCGCGCACGGGCTTGGTGGCCCGATGGGCAAAGTAAGCTCCACCGAGCAGGGCGAGCAGCAGCGTGGGTGTCATCACCAGCAAGAAGTTACGTCGGAAAGGCTGCAGCACGGTCTCGCGGCTGTTGGTGCTGCGGCCGACTTGCAGAATCGAGCCATCCGCCAATCGTGCTGAGGCGACGGTGAGGTCGCGTTCATCATCCTTCGGAATGCGCAGCCAGTCGGGCCGAGTGGAGTCAGCCTGCGGTGGCTGCGGTGTGGCGTCCAATTTGATCCAATCGTTGGGCACATTGACAAATAGCACGCTGCCGAGATTGCCGGTGACGCGAACGAAAAAAGATTTTGACTTGTCGGCGTCGGTGCTGTTGCGCTCCACCAGATTGCGCAGTGCAGGCAGACCTCCGCTCACATAGACAGCGGCGCATTCCTTCCAGCGCGCTTCGATGACCTCGCGATCCTTGCGTTCCAACGCGGAGGCGAGCAGGAGATGAAGCAGGCCGAAAAGCACGACGGCGCTGAGCGTGAAAATCAACGCGTAACCGAGCGTGAGCCGCACGGTGAAGCTGCGCCCCCACTGATTAAACAGGTTTGAGGACATAACCGACGCCGCGGATGGTGTGGATGAGTTTCACGTCGAAGTCCTTGTCCACCTTGGCCCGCAGGCGATGCACGAGAACGTCCACGACATTGGTCTGGGGATCGAAGCTGTAATCCCAGACGTGTTCCAGAATCATGGTCTTGGTGACGGCACGCCCAGGATGACGCATGAGCAACTCCAACAGCGCGAACTCACGCGTTTGGAGGTCGATGTTGCGGCCTTCGCGGCTGACCTGACGCGAGAGCAAATCCAGCGTGATGCCCGTGGCGGTGAGCGTTGTCGGCTCGACCACATGAGTCGCGCGGCGGATGAGCGCCTGCACGCGGGCCAGCAGTTCGGAGAAGGCGAAGGGCTTGGTCAAATAATCATCACCACCAGCTTGCAAGCCCTTCACGCGATCATCCACGGTTGCCTTGGCGCTGAGGATGAGCACCGGTGTGTGGACCTTCTCTTTGCGCAACTGCCGCAGCAGCGAGAGGCCGTCGAGTTTCGGCAGCATGAGGTCCAGCACGACGCAGTCGTAGGTCACGGTGCAGGCCAGATCGAGTCCCTGCTCGCCATCGGCGGCGTGGTCCCCGCCGAAGCCACTCTGCTTCAGCCCGTTCACAACGAACGAGGCTATCTTACTGTCATCTTCGATCACTAGAATGCGCATGGCTGGCGGAGAGGTGACATGAGTAGCGGTGGCGTGCAAACTTGTCCAAACAAAGACCCGCCCTGCCGTTTTCGGAACGGCAGGGCGGGTAAAGCAAACCGGGAAAATCAGCCCGCCTTGCTTTCATCCACCACCACAAAACGGCTGCCACCTTTGCTCCAAATTTTCACCAGCGAGACCTTGTTCGTGGGTTTCTCACACACCGCAGTGGCCTGTGCGGCGTCTTTGATGGACTGGTGATTGATCTCCATGATCACATCGCCCTGGCGCAGACCGGAATCATAGGCGGCGGAATTTTCCTCCACCTGCGTCACCACCGCGCCTTGGATGTTTGAAGGCACTTTGAGTTGATCACGCATGGCCTGGTCGAGATCGGCCACGCCGACGCCATGCAGGGCATCGCCAGCTTGATCGGCTTCAGGCGTTGCCTGGGCCAGCTTCTCGCCGGGCAGTTCTTTGACAGTGACACTGAGACTGGTGCTCTTCCCATCACGCAGCACCATCATCGGCACCGCAGAACCGGGAATAGTGACGCCGACCTGCAGTTTCAGATTACGGCTGTCGGTGACAGGCTTGCCATTAAAAGCCGTGATCAAGTCACCGCTCTTCACGCCGGCTTTTTCAGCGGGACTGCCAGGCGTGACTCCGGCCACCAGCGCACCGGCGGTCTGGCCAAACTTGAACTGCTGCGCCAGTTGCGGCGTAAGGTCTTGGATGTTCACTCCGAGGAAGCCACGCTCCACGCGGCCGTTGTTCACGAGGCTTTCCATCACCCAGCGGGCGAGATTCGTTGGCACCGCAAAGCCGATGCCCTGATTGCCGCCGCTGTGGCTAAGGATGGCGGTGTTCATACCGATCAAGCGACCTTCGATGTCCACCAGCGCACCACCAGAGTTGCCTGGATTGATGGCGGCATCGGTTTGAATGAAGTCCTCGTAGTCGAGGCCCAGAGTGGCGCGGCCTTTGGCGCTGATGAT
>JBDNIB010000907.1:0-5124 GCA_041688535.1 Prosthecobacter sp. | reverse complement strand
GAGTGTGTCTTGAAGCAGGCCGCGCTGTTTGAGGTCGCGAATGAGCGCGGCGGCAGGCTGGTCGAGGATGGCGGCGTGGACGTCGTATTGCTCCTTGAGGGCGTTGTGGCCGTCCCAGTTGAGCTTGCCGCCGCTGGCATACGCGCCGTTGAAAAGTTGTACAAAGCGCACGCCTTTTTCGATGAGACGACGTGCGAGGATGCAGTTCTTGGCGAAGGCGGCCTTGTCGGCGTTTTGCGTATCGTCGGCACCATACATGTTCAGGATGTGCGCGGGTTCGGTGCTGAGATCGCTGATTTCCGGCACGCTGAGCTGCATGCGCGCGGCGAGTTCGTAGCTGGCGATGCGTGCGGCGAGTTTTTGATCGCCTGGATACGCCGCCAGATGGCGGGCGTTCATGCGCTGGAGCAGCGAGCGGGCGGCCTGATCCGCGTTTGCCGAAACACCCTGCACGGCGAGATGGCGCACGGGATCTCTGGAACTCATCGTGGTGCCTTGAAAGGCGGCGGGAAGGAAGCCTGGTCCCCAGTTGTTTGATCCAGCCTGCGGCACGCCACGCGGATCGGGAATGGCTACGTAGGCGGGCAGATTTTGATTCTCGCTGCCAAGTGCATAGGTGGCCCAGGAACCGAGGGAGGGGAAGCCATCGAGCACGAAGCCGGTGGAAAGGAAATTTTCGGCAGGACCGTGTGTGTTTGATTTGCTCGTCAGCGAATGCACGAACGCGAAGTCATCCGTCAACTCCGCGAGATGCGGGATCATGTCGCTGACCCATTTGCCGGTCTGGCCGCGCTGGCGGAAGGCGTACTGCGGACGGGCGAGATTGCCTGCGGGGCCTTGGAACGTCACGGCAGGTCCACCGGGCAGTGGTTTGTCGTCCCGCTTGATCAGTTCCGGCTTGTAGTCCCAGGTTTCGAGCTGGCTCACCGCACCGGCGCAAAAAATCACGACCACGTTCTTCGCCTTCGGTGCAAAGTGAGAGTCACGCGGCGCATACGGACGCGCTGGATCAATGGTCGGTCCATTCGCCGCGAGAAGGCCATCGAGACCGAGCAGATTCGTCAATGCGATAGAACCCAGCGCGGTGGCGCTGTGTGAGAGAAAGCCGCGCCGATCGAGCAAGGAGCGGCCTGCGTGCGTTATGAGTTCGGATGAGTGAGTCATGGCACGAAGAGGAACTCGTTGCTGTTGAAGAGGGCGCGACAGAGCGTGGCGAGGTCGTTTTCACGCACGGCTGGCTCGAAGTCGCGCAATTCGGCCGCGCTGGGATTGCGGCTGAGAGCGAGCTGGTAGGCGCGGGTGATTTGAGCTGTGAGGTCGTCACCGGCTTCCTGTTGTACGCGTGCGGCGAAGGCGGCGCTTTGATCGAGGGTGAAACGGCTGTTGAAGAGGTTGAGGGCTTGGATGGGGGTGGTGCTTTCGATGCGGCGGGCAGTGCTCTGGCCGGCGTCGGGGCAGTCGAAGGCACCGAAGACGGCTTCGGTCTCGCGGCGGACTTTGTGGGCGTAGATCATGCGACGTAAGCCGTCGCCAGTGAAGGATTCGACGGGCTTGAAGCCGCTGAGACCGCCGCGTTTGTCGAAGAGATCGTAACCGCGGCCGTGCATCTTCAAATTGAGCTGGCCGCTGACGGTGAGTATGGAGTCGCGGATGGATTCGGCTTCGATGCGGTGGCTGGGGAAGCGCCAGAGGAGGCGGGATTCGGAGTCGATGAGCATGGGGCTTGGAGCATGGGGCTGGGAGCCAGAGGCTTGTCGATTTGAGCCTTTTTCCATGCCCCAAGCTCCAAGCTCCGCGCTGCTGCTTTGCCGGTAGGTTTCCGAGAGCACGATGAGCCGGTGCAGGTGCTTCACGCTCCAGCCGCTGCGGATGAACTCGGCGGCGAGCCAGTCGAGCAGTTCGGGGTGGCTGGGTTTCATGCCGCTGTTGCCGAAGTCGCTGGCGGTTTCGACGAGGCCGGTGCCGAAATGGCCCTGCCAGATGCGGTTAACCATCACGCGGGCGGTGAGCGGATTCTGCGGGCTGGCGATCCAGTCGGCGAGAGCTTGGCGGCGTTGTTGTTCGGCACTGTCCTTGGGCAGCTTCACGCTGCTGAGAGATGCGAGCACGGCGGGGGCGACGGCTTCTTGCGGCTGCTCGGGATCGCCACGGTTGAGCAGGTGGATGTCATCGGGGGCGCGGAAGGTGCCGGCGAAGGCTTTTTGCGCGTTTGCGGCGGCTTGAATCTGCGCTTCCAGAGCGCGGCGTTCTTTCACGAGCGCCTGAGCTACGGCGACTTCTTTGTAATTGAGTCCCTTGGTGGTGAAAGCCGCTATTTTCTTGTCGTTGGGATCAAATTTTTTGCGATCACTGAAGTCAGCCACGGCCTGCCATGTGTCGGTGGTGGTAGCGACTTCGATCACATAGTCGGTGGCGAGGCGGTCGGTGAATTTTCCCAGGCGATCGCGGCCCCAGACGACGCGCTCGATGGTCTGTTCCTGCGGGAACTCGACGACGACCCAGCCCTTGCCGTTCTCGTTCGACATCCAACTGCGCGAGTTGCCGTATTGACCGTCATTGAGGTGTTTCAAATCATGGCGGTCGGCCACGATGATGTCGCCGGAGGAGGTGACGGTGGCTCCAGCGCTGGCGAGGGCGATGTTCGCGCCGTCGGTGTTGAAGATTTCGAGTTCGTCGATGCAGGGTTGCAGCTTGTTGGTTTCATTGATGGTGAAACGCAGGCGCTTGGCTTTGAGCGGGGCAAAACGATCCACGTTTTCAGCGGCGTTGATCATCGGACGGCTTTTGCCGGTTTTTGCCAGTGGCGCGAAGCGTGCGAGCTGCCGGTCGATCTCTGCAAGACGCGGTTGGAGCTTCGCTGCGGCCTGACGCGCGGCCATGGCCTCGGGCGTGCGCAGTTCGCGGTCGGCATACTCCACGCCGGCGACGAAGGCCTGCATGGCGTAATAATCTTTGGCGCTGATGGGGTCGAACTTGTGATCGTGGCAACGGGCGCAACCGATGCTGAGACCGAGGAAGGTCTGGCCGATGTTTACGACGATTTCATCGAGCGAATCCTGCCGGGCGAGGCGCTTGGAAGGTTCATCTTTGCCGATCTGGCCGGGCAGCAGGACGGAGGCGGTGACGAGGAAGCCGGTGGCAGCGTCTTTGCCCATCGCGTCGCCGACGATCTGCTCGCGGATGAACTGGTCATACGGCGTGTCGTTGTTGAAGGCATCAATGACGTAGTCGCGATAGGGCCAGGCGTTGGGGCGCTCGGTGTTGACTTCAAAGCCGTGCGTGTCGGCGTAGCGGACGACATCGAGCCAATGCTGTGCCCAGTGCTCTCCGTGGCGGGGGGAGACGAGAAACTGGTCCACCAGTTTCTCCAATGACGAATGACGAATGATGAATGACAAACTGGAGCGGCATTCGGTGACAAAGGCGGCGACTTGTTCGGGCCTGGGGGGCAGTCCGGTGAGATCGAAGGAGAGGCGGCGGATCAATGCGACGGGATCTGCGGGCGGGGAGCGGTGCAGACCGTGTGCGGCGAGTTTGGTGTCGATGAAAGAGTCGATGTTCAAGGGACGAAGGGTTCCTGCCGTCGATGATGGCTGGAAGCCATCACTCCTTGCCAGTGGCTTGAAGGACCAGTGATCGCTTTTGTCGGCGAGTTTGACGGTATCGACACCGTCGGGCCAGATGGCACCTTCATTGATCCAACGTGTGAGCGTTTCGATCTCGGCGGCGGGCAGTTTGCCTTTCGGCGGCATGAGTTCGTCTTCGTCCTCGGTGATGAGGAAATGGATGAGCGGGCTGTCCTTGGCCTGACCTGCGATGATGTCAGGGCCGTGTTTGTCCCCGCCTTTGAGGGCGATAGTCTTGAGGTCGAGGCGGAGGCCGGACTTCTGCTTTTTCTCACCATGGCATGAGATGCAATGCTGTTTGAAGATGGGCTGCACCTCACGCACGAAATCGACCGGCGCGGCGAGAACCCGGGACACCGTGATCATGACGATCAGGGGGCTTGCGGACCGGAAGCGTTGAACAAACCAGCGCATCGCAGCGCTGTTAAGGGATGTTGCCAGGAGTCGAGACAGCTTCTTCGAGTTTCAAGGCCCACTTGATGCCAGCGAGAATCATCTCTTGGTAAGTGTGGGCGATCTCAGGACTGTTTTTGCGATCCTTGGTGCCTTCTTTCCAAGTGGGGTCCCAGACGTCTTCACGGTGGCCGAGTGAGTTGTAGTACACCCGGCCAGCACCGAATTCTTTGCACCAGGAGACGGGGTAATAGCGCTTCAACTCCGCTTCCTTCTGTTGGTCTTCCTCGCTTAGTTGCGCGAGGTTCGGGTGCGAATTGAGGCCGAGGAGGCCGTGGACCTTGGCTTTGTCGAAGCTCTTGATGATGTAGATCTCGTCGAAGACTTTCCAGCCCTGTGGCACGCTCTTGGTGATCGGGTGGGCCGGGTTGTGGATGATGGGCTGGATTTCGACCTGCGATTTATGGGTTTCAAATTCGCCGCCGAGCATGTCGATGTAGCCACGGAAGGGATGGTAGGTGTCGGAGCCGGAGTGCATGGCGATGAAAGCCTTGCCGTCTTCGATGAGTCGGATGAAGCCGTCGCGGTCGGGGAGGAGTAGGTTGCCGGTGGTGTTGGCAAAGACGAAGCCGTCGTAGTGTTTGATTTTGTCGAGCGCCATGTGCTCCGTCATGTAGGCTTTGATCTTGTCGCCCCAGACCTTGTTGTCCTCGTTGTACTTGGCGTTCGCGATGCTGAAAGCCTCAACCTTGGCCTTGAAGGACTCCTCCGTTTCCTTTGGACCCTGCACGGGCGGTTTGCCGGGGTTTTTGGGTTGGCCTTCGGGCTGATGGACAAAATCGACGGTGAAGGCACCGGATTTGGTGCCGAGTTCGGCGAGCACTTTTTCAGCTGTCTCGATGGAGGAGTGGCGGAAACCGGCGGTGACGCTGACGACGAGGAGTTTTTTCGGTTCCGCGAAGGCGGAGGAGAGCGAGAGGGCTGCGGCGAGCAGGAGGGTGAGGCGGGTGATCATGGGGGTGAAAAACAAACGGGGCGAAGAGCCGTCCTGTTACAGGCGGAATATGGGAGGAAACCCAAAACTGACGGCGCTCCGGGGGGGGGG
>JBDNIB010000906.1:0-2674 GCA_041688535.1 Prosthecobacter sp. | reverse complement strand
TGCTGCCGTCATCCACCAACACCAGTTCCCAGGTGTCCTGGATGTCTGCCAGACGAAACGCCTCCAACAAGCGTGGAAGCGAATCGCCCGTATTGTGCAGCGGCACCACGAAACTCACCGCTGGAACTTCATCAGCAGCCGTCATTACTTGATCCTCCCATCGGCAGGTGTTGTTTGCGAGCCACGGCAAAAACGGAAGAGCCAAACGGCAGGTGAAACGTGCGGCACAGCCAAACGTCCAGCCTGCCTGCGCGTGTCAGCAGCCCGTTCAGCCACGACGCGGGCAGCTTGACATCTGAGGTCCCTGTGGTCGCGTTCCTTCGACTCCAACGCCGCCACACGAGCAGCGGCAGAAACAGCCAAGCATTCCAATAATGAATCATGTCGACTTGGAGGTTATGTCGTTCGAGCAACAACCGCACATGACACGCCTTGTAGCGCCTGGAACCACAAACCGCCGCATCATGCGAGCCACGCAGACAGTCGAACGCGGGTAGGTTCAGCACCAGCAGCCCTCCTGGCCGCAGCACACGGCTGATTTCGGCCAGCGCCCGCTCTTCCTCGACTGCCGTGTGATACAGCAGGTCTAGGCAAAGAACGGCGTCAAAGTCACCCGCATCAAACGGCATTTCATGCACCGTCCCCTGCCGCACCGTGGTCAAACCACGCCGCCAGCAGTGCTGCACCGCCTGCTCGGAAATATCCACCCCGGCGAAGTCGAGGCAGCGGATGCGCTCGCGCAAAAAAGCCAGCATGCCGCCAGTGCCGCAGCCTGCGTCCAGCACATGACCGCGTGGCGGCAGTTGATCTACCAGCGCATGCTGCACAAGGCGGTGTAAGGTCGCATACCACCAGTGGCGGTTCTCCACGGCTCGCATCGTGTCGTATTCCGTCTCACGCATGGTCAAAACGTTCCAAGGCGTTGCACACCGCGTCCACCGCCGCTGCCGTCAAATGCGGGTGCAGCGGTAGTGCGATGACCTCCGCCACCGCCCGCTCGGTTTCGGTCAGGACTACATTCGCATGAAAGGTCGGCTGGCGGTGCAGCGGCACCGGGTTCGGCACAGCCACCGGGATGCCTGCCGCCTGTAGATGCTCCAACAGCTCATCCCGCCGACCGCTACGCACCACATACTGGTGATACGCATGCTCACAGCCATCGCGCACACCGGGAAGCGCGATATGACCGCCGCCGCCAAGCCTGCTGTCATACTGCGCCGCTAGCCTGCGCCGCGACTGCACGCTCTCGGTCAAAGCTGGCAGTTTCACACGCAGCACCGCCGCCTGTAGCTCATCAAGCCGGCTGTTCACACCCGCCGCAACGCTGATGTGGCGTTGTTTCCAGCCATACTGCCGCATCAGCCGCAGTCGCTCCGCCAGCATCTCATCCTGCGTGGCCACCGCTCCCGCATCCCCCAGCGCGGCGAGATTTTTTGTTGGATAAAAACTGAACGCCGCTGCCGTGCCCAATGCCCCCACCATGCGCCCTTGCCAGGTGGCACCATGCGCCTGCGAGCAGTCCTCCAACAGCAGGATGCCGTGTTCCTTCGCCACATGCCGCAGATTCTGCCAGTCCGCCGGATGCCCGTGCAAATGCACCACCAGCGCTGCCTTCACCCCACGTCCGGCAGGCGATCTCAGCACCGCGTCCAGCGACTCAGGACACAGCGTAAATGTGTCCGCCTCAATGTCCGCAAACACCAGCCCCGCGCCGCTGCGTGCAACCCCTGCCGCCACCGCCGAGGGTGCCTGGGCCGGGATCACCACCTTGCTGCCAGGCCCGATGTCGAGCGCCCGCAGCATCATCTCGATCGCGTCCGTGCCACTCGCCAGCCCGACGGCCTGCTGCACGCCGAGATATGCCGCGAACTCGCTCTCAAAACCCGCCACCTCATCGCCCAAAATGTAGCGGCCGCTGTCGATCACCCGCTGGACAGCGTTGGACAGTTCGACCCCATGCCGCCGCTGGTCCGCGTGAGGGAACAAGGGGAACAGAGGACTCAAAGGGCTGGCTGTCATGTGCACACACACTCCCCACCACATCCAATGTCGCAAATAACGCCACAAGTAGCGTTTAGCGCCACATTTCCGCGACACCGCCTTCACAGCAGCCCGCCCGTTCAAACTGATAATGCAACAGTAGCAGCAGGATCACCGTATCGGCATCATGCATCGCATCATTGTTGGTCTGCTGGCACTCACTGCCTCCGCCTGGGCGGAGCAGGCATCGCTAGCTTTCAGCATCGACTCCGCGCTGTTACAGAAGACCAAGACCGCAACTCCAGCCGATGACGCCGAGTTCCTGCGCCGTGTATGGCTCGACTTTGATGGCGGCATTCCGACGGCGGCTGAAGCACGCGCATTTTTCGCGGACCAGACGCCGGACAAGCGGACGAAGTTGATCGACAAACTCATTGCCGCACCACGCTTCGCGGGGCGCATGGCGGAGGCGTTTCATGTGATGCTGATGGAACGGCGCGGGGAAAATGACGTGTGGAAGGCGTGGCTGGTGGCGTGCTTCAAGGCCAACAAGCCCTGGGACGCAATGGCGCGTGAGATGCTGGCCCCGGATTTTCTCAACGAGCAGCAGCGCGGGGCTGGTTACTTCATCACGCGGCGGCTGGAGAAGGTGGGGCAGCAGGACACGGACTATCCCGGCCTCACGCGCGATGTG
>JBDNIB010000905.1:0-4286 GCA_041688535.1 Prosthecobacter sp. | reverse complement strand
CAAGAAGACGCTCGACTTCAAGCGCACCGTTTATGACGATCTGCGCAGGCCGGAGCGTCTCGCGGAACACCTCGTCTTCGCGCAGGAGGCGGTGGAGATCAAAGACAGCACCGTCTTCCGTGGCAAGGCCGGCCAGCTCAAGCTGCGCGATCGTGTGGCCGATCAATGGCGCGACTTTTTGAAGCGTTACGCGCTCACCGCGAAGCCGCACGCCGTCATGGTCGCGTGGAAACGCTTCGCCGATTTGCCTGCGGCGGAGTTTGCCGCCAAGGCTCCCGCCGTCGTGCGAGAACTCTCCAAGCCCGACAGCGGCTGCTCGCCCGAGATCGCGGCCAGTTTTGCCAAAGCACCGCCGAAGTCGATGCAGGACGTCGCCAGCACCTACGCGCAGATCCTTCTCGACAGCAAAGCCGGGCCAGTGCGCCAGCTCATGGACGACAAGCTTTCGCCCATGTCCGTGCCGGTCGAAGGCACGGATGCTTTTTTCACACGCAAGGATCGCGAAACCGTCTTGCGCCTCGAAAACGAACGCACCAAGCTAGACAGCACCCACCTCGGCGCACCGCCGCGTGCGATGGTCATGCTCGACAAACCGAAGCCGCAGGACGTGCGCATTTATATTCGTGGTAATCCGGGACGCCAGGGCGATCCCGCGCCGCGCGCGTGGCTCACGATGTTCGGCGGCAAAAAATTCACCAAAGGCAGCGGTCGTCTTGAGCTGGCGAAACACATCGCCAGCAAGGACAATCCGCTCACCGCACGCGTCATCGTGAACCGCGTGTGGATGCAGCATTTCGGCAGGCCGCTCGTCTCACAGCCCAGCGATTTCGGCGTGCAGACCGCGAAGCCTGTGCAGGCCGACCTGCTCGACTACCTCGCCGCCACCTTCATGGAAAACGGCTGGAGCTTGAAGAAACTGCACACGCTCATCCTCACCTCACGCACCTTCCAGCAGAGCAGCCACGCCACGCCGGACAAGCTCACCAAAGACGCCGAGAACGATCTGCTCAGCCGCTTCAATCGACAGCGCCTCGACTATGAAACGATGCGCGATGCCATCCTCGCTGCCTCCGGCGAACTCGATACCCGCAAGCACGGCGGACGTGCCACCGAACTGAACGCGAAGGACGCTGACACGCTGCGCACCGTTTATCTCAAGGTGGACCGCTACGATCAAGCCAGCGTGCCCGCGATGTTCGACTTCGCCAATCCCGACAGCCACAGCCCGCAGCGTTTCAACACCACCGTGCCGCAGCAGGCGCTGTTTTTGATGAACAGCCCCTTCATGCGCGCCCGGGCCGATGCCATCGCCAAAGCGACGCCGCAAAACGGCACCTCGCTCGATTCCGAGGCCGTTCGCGCGATGTATCATCGCATCCTTGCTCGTGACCCGAAGCCCGACGAAGTCGAACTCGCTCAGCGCTTCGCCACCGATGCCACGGAGTTCAACGCCGAGAAACCTTTCCGCTGGAGTTATGGTGCGATGAACTTTACGCGCACACCCGATGGCAAGCCGGTTTTCAGCGATTTCGAAACCTTCACCGTGTTGACTGATCGTGGTGGTGGCGGTCAAAAAATTTGGAGTCCCGGCCCCAAAATTCCCGATCCCAAATGGGGTCATGCCTTCTGGGCTAACTATGGCAGTCACGCCGCGCCGGATGGTTTCGTCGTCACCGCCCGCTGGCATGTACCTGCTGACATGAAGATCAAGATCGACAGCATCTTGAGCCGCAGCAGTGATCGCGGCGATGGCGTCCGTGCCTGGATCTACAACAGCCGCAGCGGCATCCTCGCCGAGCAGACCTGCACCCCGCAGAACAAAAAAGTCCCCGTCCAACTCACCGCCGACGTGAAACGCGGCGACACCCTCTGCTTCATCGTCCACAACGAAGTCGGCACCGACAGCGACAGCTTCGACTGGCAGCCGCAGATCGCCCGCGCCGACACCGGCGAGGTGCTCACCCACGCCAAGACCGACTTCTGCGACGCCAGCCGCTGGCCCTTCGGCCGCAGCAAGCCCCAAACCGCCCTCAGCCAGCTCGCGCAGGTGCTCCTCATGAGCAACGAGTTCATGTTTGAGGATTGACTCCGTGTATTGTAGTCCCGGCATGAGCCGGTTCTGAGATCCCGGCTCAAGCCGGGACTACAATACCAAGGCGCTCGTGCTGCGGACTGCCGACACCGCTGCTTCGTGCAGCCGTGGCCTGCTCCTGGGCTTTACAGTCCAGCAAGCGATGGCTACCTGAGGTGAAACCGTGAAAACGCACTCCACACACGAAAGCATCGCGGGGCTGGCATGGTCACTCGTGCTGCTCGTGGGGATGGCGGTGTCTTCGATGGCGGGGAGAGCCCCGCCTGAAAAAAGCGGTGAGTTGGCCCGGCAGTGGTTCGACTGGTGGATGATCGAGACTTGCCGACAGGCTGTTCCAACACCGCAGTTGCTCTATGTGCGCAGCCAAGACACGGAGGAGGACATCACGGAGATGGAAGATATGGACGGCCGTTTGAATACCACCGGCAGAATCCTGGATCTTTATCCCTATTCATACATTTATCAGCGTAGATGGTATCAGGCCAACGCAGGATTGATCTTCACGGAAGCATTCGTTCTGCCGTCCGCGCTCTACCATGTTTTCGATGAGCAGGAATGGGGAGCTGTTTGGATACGCTCCTATTACGACGGTGATTTGCTCGCATTGCATGTGAGACCGCGAACCAGAGGTGGCTTTACATTCTTCTGGCTGCGAAACATGCGGATCCCCGCGACCATTCACTCGTCCGCAGTATTCGCTGGGGCATTATTTGAAGGTGACACCCCCCTTTGTATGGAACATTCCGAAGCAGCTTCCCGAATATGGTGAAGATTCCTAGTGGGACCACCCCTTCTACAATCGAGACTATTGTAGATGAGTCGTGATCCCTGCCTCGTGCATGGACTTTCCCGCTCCGCTCCGGCAAACTCTCCCAAAATGGCAAGATCAGCCCTCCCCTGTCGTACATCCCGCTGATATTGACCTTCCATCTTCACCCCTAGCACACCATGTTCCGCATCCCAGGCGTTCCCGGCAAAGACCTTTGCGACAAAAACCTCGGCTTCTCGCGTCGTGACATTCTGCGCGTCGGCGGCGGCTCCATGATGGGCCTCACGCTCAATAATGTCCTCCGTGGTCAGGCCATGGCGGCGAACTCGCCGAACGCTGGCCGTGCTGGTTGGGGGAAGGCCAAGCATGTGCTCATGGTTTACCTGCAGGGCGGGCCTTCACACCTCGATCTGTGGGACCCGAAGGAAAATGTGCCGGACAATGTGCGCAGTGCCTTCAAGACGATCCCGACCAAGGTTCCTGGCAAGCACTTCACGGAGATCCTGCCGCAGCTCGCGAAGGTGAACGACAAGTTCACCATGATCAATTCGATGAGCTACACGCCGAACGGTCTCTTCAACCACACGGCGGCGATTTACCAGATAATGACCGGCTACACGACCGACAAGGTCAGCCCGTCCGGCCAGCTCGAACCGCCGAACGCGAAGGATTTTCCAAATTTCGGCAGCAACATCGTGCGCCTCAAGCCGCTGGCAGAGCCGATGCTGCCTTTCGTGCAGTTACCACGCCCGTTGCAGGAATCCAACGTCGTCGGCAAAGGCGGCGGTGCGGGTTTCCTCGGCAAGGCCTACGATCCTTACACGCTCTTCCCCGATGGCGATGACCTCGACATGGGCAAGATGGATCGCATCAAGATCGAAGATCTGCAGCTCCGCCCCGACCTCTTCAGCGTGCGCCTGGAGCGCCGCGCCAAGCTGCGCGACGCCATCAATGACCAGATGCCCATCATTGAGGCAGCGGTGAATGATCAGAGCCTTGATGCCTATTACAGCCAGGCCTTGGACCTCATCTCCAGCGGCCGTGCCCGCGATGCCTTCGCCCTCGACCGCGAGTCCGAAAAGATGCGCGACCGCTATGGCCGCAACACCTTCGGTCAGAGCTGCCTGCTCGCCCGTCGCCTGCTCGAAGCCGGCACCCGCGTCGTCGAAGTCATCTGGCCGAAGGTCGCGAACTCCGACAATCACTCCTGGGATCATCACTCCGGCCTGACGAAGCGCATGAAGGACCAGAGCGGTCCCATGCTCGACCAGGGCCTCAGCGCCCTCTTTGACGATCTCGATGCCAGCGGCCTGCTCGATGAAACCATCGTCGTCGCCCTCGGTGAATTCGGTCGCAGCCCGGAGAAGGGCGTGAGCACCTCCGGCAACAACAACAGTGCCGATGGCCGCGACCACTGGCCTTGTT
>JBDNIB010000904.1:0-9275 GCA_041688535.1 Prosthecobacter sp. | reverse complement strand
CGTCAAAAAGACCGGTCTCAAATACATGATGATGGAGACCGTCGTCTATGCCCGCGAGTACCTCTTCATGAAGGAGCAGCTTGATCAGGGCAAGCTTGGCAAGCTGCAGTTCGTGCAGGCCTCGCATCAGCAGGACATGGACGGCTGGCCGAACTACTGGCCCGGACTGCCGCCGATGTGGTATGCCACGCACTGCGTTGGTCCCGTGGCCGGTTTGATCGGCAAATCCGCCGAATACGTGAGCTGTTTTGGCTCCGGCACCGTGCGCAAGGAGCTGCAAAAGTGCTACGGCAGCCCGTTTGCCGTCGAAACCGCCCACATCAAATTTAAAGGCACCGATGTGAGCGCCCGCATCATCCGCAGCCTGTTCGACACCGCGCGCCAGTATCGTGAGAGCATCGACGTCTATGGCGACAAGGCCTCCATCGAATGGCCGCTGATCGAGCACGAGCCGTTGATTATGCACCGTGCCAAACTGCCGGAGCACAAGATTCCGAAACTGGTGAAGACCCCCGACTTCGCCAAACGTCTGCCGAAGCCGATTCAGCGCTTCACCACGAAGGGCGTCTATGATCTTGGCAAGAAAACGCACTTGAGCTTCACACAAGGCAGCGGTCACGGCGGCAGTCATCCGCATCTGGCCAACGAGTTCGCCAATGCCCTCGCGGAAAAGCGCCAGCCCTTCCCGAATGCCGCACAATCGGCGAACTGGACCTGCGTCGGACTCTGTGCCCATCAGTCGGCCATGGGGGGTGGAAAAATCGTGAAGCTGCCGGCTTTCACGCTTGGGTGAGCGTGAATGGTCCACACACTCCGTGTGCGGACCACGCCGTTCTGTGGCCCTGCTTCCTTCTCGACCAGCACTTGACCCATTGACCTGCATGTCATCCACGACTGGCACTTCACCACGCACCGTCGTCATCACCGGCGGCGACGGCGATTTGGCACAGTCGATTGGTGTCGAACTCAAGCAGGCGGGCTTTGATGTGTTGGCACCGGGGCGTGACGCGCTTGATGTGACGAGCGCGGCCTCGGTGAAGGCGTTTTTTGCCGACGTGAAGCAGCTCGACCTGCTGGTGAACAACGCCGGTGTCTGCCGTGATGTCTCAGTGGTCAAGATGGAAGACGCGGACTTCGCGCACGTCGTGGATGTGAACCTCAAGGGAGCGTTTCTCGTGGCGCAGGCGGCGGTGAAGCTCATGGCGAAGCAGCGCAGTGGTCACATCGTGAACATCGGTTCCTATTCGGCGCTGAACGGCCCGGCAGGCCAGGCAAACTACGCTGCGGCGAAGGCGGGCCTCATCGGACTGACGCAAAGCATCGCCAAAGAGTATGGCGCTCGCAATGTGCGGGCAAACTGCGTGCTGCCGGGCGTTCTGGAGACGAAGATGACGCGGCATCTGCTCAATGACGCCGCGTGGCGTGATGAACTGCTCAAAATACATGCGCTTGGCCGTCTGAACACATCGCAGGACGTCGCGCGCTTCATGTTGTTTCTCCACAGCATGGAGAACGTGAGCGGGCAGGTCTTCCAGCTCGACAGCCGCATCCGGCGCTGGGCTTGAGTTCGTAGTTCCGCCTTTAGGCGGTTCTGAACCGGCTAAAGCCGGTACTACACAACAAATTCGGCAGGTAGCGGCGCTTCCCAGAAAGTCGGAAAGCCCGCAAGATTGAGTTCGATACGTGAGGAGTGCAGCGCCTGGCGCGGCAGCAGGAGTTTTTGCGCGAGCGCCTCGGTCCAACCAGTTTCGATGAACTCCAGGTAGCAGCGGTCATCGCGGCCATAGAGTTTGTCGCCGACGATGGGCAGGCCGAGGTGATACAGATGGACGCGGATCTGATGCATGCGGCCGGTTGCAGGCTTCGCTTCGATTAAAGCGTAGCGCAGGCCGTCGCGCTCGAAACGTTGGAGCGTGCGAAATGCAGTGCGGCAGGCGGCTCCTTGCGGATGGACGATTTGTTTGACCCAGATGTCGGCTGGCTGGACTTCACCGGCACGCAGTATGGGAGCATCGAGTATGTGCTCTTCCCACTCCGGCCAGCCATGCACGAGGGCGACGTAGGTCTTGTGGATTTTGCGTTCCATCATCGCCATGCCGAAGAGCCGCGCCAGCGCGTGGCTTTTCGCTACGAGGACGACACCACTGGTTTCGCGATCAAGGCGATTGATGATGGAGACCTGGCCGCCATTGGCGATTTCATAGGAGAGCAGGTCGCACAAGCGATGCCAGAGCGTTGGCGGGCCGTTGGGAGCGCTGGGATGGATTTGCAGCGGCGCGGGCTTGTTGACGACGATGTAGCCGTCTGTCTCGTCGATGACGGTGAAGGTGGCGTCGTTTCGAATGCTCACAGCGCTGGAATGGCGAGTTCGTGACCGTAGATGATGGGCTGCGGATTGTTCACGAAATCACCATCATCAAAGTGCCACCATTCGGCCCTGGCCTGGGAGAAACCCGCCCGCAGCATCGCCCTTTGCAGAAGCTGGAGATTGCGGGCCACGACGGGATCGCTGCCTTGATATTTTGCCGAGGCGTTGCGCAGGCCGGCGTCAAAACCGGTGGGCATGCGTTGCTCGTGATTGCTGGCATCGGCCAGCGTCACATCGACGGCAATGCCGCCGCAGTGGCGGCTCCAGCCCATGGTTTCAGGCGATAAAAACATGTGAGTGCTGGCTCCTGCCGCATGCAGTTTCTCCTGCACTGCAGGCGGGCGGTAGGCATCCCACACGCGGATGCCATATCCCTGCGCGCGTAGCGTCTCATGGGCTTCTTTCAACTTCGCCGCCGTCTCCCGCCGCAACAAGCACGGCATGCGCCCAGAATACAGCGGCCTAGCAGTGACATTCTCCGCCGTGGTGTACCGCAGATCAATGGAGATGCCGGGGATGAAGGAGCGGACATCAACCAAATCGTAGGAGCGAGCCCGGTCGCGGATGGTGCCGCTACGTGGAGCGGTACGGGAGGCGGACTTGGCAGCCACTTTCCCACTGCTTTCATCCAGAAATAAGGTGTTGCTGTTCCCACGCCTGATACCAGATCCCGCCGCACGCGGCCCACCGCAGGCAGGGATGAGCAGAAGGGTGGTGATGAGGAGCGGACGCCAGGAATCGAAGGTCATGTGGAGTTTTTGCTTCCGTACACACGCACGGCAGGCCAAGTTTGCAAATTCTGCCATCCTCATGACTCGTTTTGATCTCCTTAACACTCTGCTGCACTTCCTGGCCTGCTACATCGGCGCGGGTATCGGCTCCTTCCTCAATGTGGTCATCTACCGTCTGCCACTGGGAATCTCGGTGAACAATCCCCGCCGCAGCTTCTGTCCGTCCTGCAAATATCAAATTCCCATGTGGCAGAACATCCCACTGCTGAGCTGGGTACTGCTGCGCGGCAAATGTGCGAACTGCGGCGGCGGCATCTCCGTGCGCTATTTCATGGTCGAGCTGCTCACGGGTGTGATGTTCTACCTCGTGTTTTTGAAGATCAGCGGAGAATACGCTAACCCGTGGCCCTTCATCAGCGCATGTGGGCCGCAGGTGCTATGCCTGTGGGTGTTCATGAGCCTGCTTATTTCCGGCACGCTCATCGACATCGACCATTTTATCCTGCAGCACACGATCACCATCGGCGGCGCGGTCGTGGGCGTGTTGTCATCCTGGTGGGTGCCGACGCTGATGGGAGAAACGGAACACCTGCGTGGGCTGTTGTTCTCGCTGGCGAGCGCCGCACTCGGCCTTGGCGGACTCTGGTTGGTGGTGGAGCTGGGCAAGCTGGCGTTTGGTCGGAAGAAATTCGTTTTTGCTAAGGAGGAAATCTGGGAGGTGACGCAGCCGGATGAAAACCAGCCGCCCGTGGTGGTCTTTGGCGAGCACAAGTATGAGTGGCAGGACCTGTTCATGCGCGCCACCGACCGCATGGTGATTTCCTGCGGCAGTTTGCAGGTGAATGACCGCACTTTTGGTGCGGTGACCGCCGAGCTGTGGATGGAAAAACTCAAGGTGCGCGATGGTGCGAACCTGGAGGAGTTCTTGCTCGAAGGCGTGACCACGCTGCGCGCCAAGACATCGCAGGTCGTTATTCCACGCGAAGCCATGGGCTTTGGTGATGTGCTGTTTCTGATGATGATCGGTGCCTTCACCGGCTGGCAGGCGGTGCTATTCACGATCCTGGCCGCCTCAGTGCTCGGCACCGTGTTCGCCGTGATCCACCGCGTCACCGGCAAGGCCGAGTGGGGCGCAAAGATCCCCTTCGGTCCCTATCTCGCGATGGGCGCGGTGCTGTGGGTCTTCTACGGCCCGCAATTCGTGGAATGGTATGTGAGCAAAACGATGTGGCGGTGAAGTTCAAAATTTGAACACGACCTTGCAATCCAGCGCATGTTTGAATGCGTTCACGTCATGAGCACCTTGGAAAAAATCCAAATCGAGACGTGCAAACTGGACACAGACAAGCAGCAGCAGGTCTCGGCTTATGTGGAGTTGATTGCGGTCCACGACCAGACCGCCGTAGTGTCGTCTGGTGATGACGATGAACGTGAATGGGCCGTGTTTGAAAACCATGCGGCGGAGGCGAGCATCTGATGGCCCCGTGGGAAATCTGGACCTTCGATTTCCCCACCGAGGGCGCACATCCCTGCGTCATTTTCAGTAGTGAATCGCGGATCACCAATCCTGCCTTTGATCGTGTGAATGTGCTGCTCTGCCGCACGCTGCGTGCGAACCTGACCAGGGAGGCAAAGACCACGGAAATAATTCTCGACGAAGCGGGCGGCCTGGAATGGCCGACCTTATGTCGAGTGGACACAATGCACTTTGTTCCAAAGTCGGGCCTGCGTGAACGACGTGGCATGGTGAGCAAGGAACGGCGGAGGCAGATCACGCAGAAAATGCTGCGCCTGCTGCCGTTTGAATATTAGCGCTAAGTCCATGAGTAGCATCAAACATCGTCGAGCCAAGCAAGACGCTTCGCTGAAGAAGGATCATCGTGTCTATCCGTGGGGAGGTGACAAGACGTTCCGTGGTGCGTGGAAGGAGGAAAAGAGACGCCTTGCCAAGCAAGACCGCGCTTCTGGAAAAGTTGGAGTCCGCAAAGCTGCCGATGGGAAAGATGACCAGGCATCTGCGAAAGCCAAATAGCCCAAATCCCTTCGTAAGGCGGGTGTGGTGACTCTGAAGCGCGATTTGGAAATAAAAGAAGGCGAACCACAAATGCGATTCGCCTCCTTCAAATACTCCTGCGAGCAGTTTACCCGCTGAGGTTACTCCGCTTTCTTCGCCCCAGCCTTTTTCTTGCCCGCGCCTTTGCCCTTCGGCTGTTCGGGCGGCTGCGGCTCGTTCTCGAAGGGCTTGTTGCCGTGGGTGAAGCGGGGTGGCGGCATCGTCTCCTGCACTTCAGCCTGGAGGCGGAGAATCTCGGCCTTCAGCTCCTTCACGGTGTCGGCGTAGGCGGGATCGTTGTAGAAGCTTTTCACTTCGAGCGGGTCGGCCTTGCGGTCCAGCAGCTCCCAGTCATCCACATCCGGCTTGTAGTAATGCACCAGCTTATACTGGTCGGTGATGACGCCGTAGTGCGGGCGCACGCGGTGCGGCACGGGATACTCGTAGTAGTGGTAGTAGAGGCTGTTGCGCCAGTCGGCGGGCGTTTCGCCTTTCAAGAGCGGGACGATGCTGCGGCCATGCACGTCGGCGAGATTGGGGGCACCGGCGATGTCGAGGAAGGTGCTGGCGAAATCAATGAGCGACACGATTTTGCCGGTGCTGCTGCCGGGTTTCGTCACGCCGGGCCAGCGCACTAGCAGTGGTGAGCGCAGAGACTCCTCAAAGATCCAGCGTTTGTCGAACCAGCCGTGCTCGCCGAGGTAGAAACCCTGATCGCTGCTCAGCATGACCACGGTGTTTTCCGTGAGGCCGTTTTTGTCGAGGTAATCGAGCACGCGGCCCACGTTTTCATCCACCGCTTTCACGCAGGCCAGATAATCGTGCATGTAGCGCTGGTAGCGCCATTTCACGAGGTCACGGCCAGCAGGTGCGGCGGCACGGTATTTGGCGTTGCGCGGGTTGTAGTATTCGTCCCACTGCTGGCGCTGCTCGGGCGTCAAATTGCCGGGTGCCACGAGTTTCGCGTCGCGTTCAGTGAAGGTGCGATCGATGCCCATGTCGTGGTCGCTCACCGCCTTGCTGCGGCCGGAGTAGCTGTCGAACAGGGTTTCCGGCTCCTCATACACGCGGTCGTTGTCAAAGCCGAGCAGGCGCAATGGCGGCTCCCATTCGCGGTGCGGGGCCTTGTGCTGGCTCATGAGCATGAAGGGCTTCGATTTGTCGCGCCCGTCGAGCCACTTCAAGGTGAGATCGCCGATGATGTCCGTCGTGTAGCCTGCGTACTTCACGTTCTTACCGTTTTCGATCATGGGCGGGTTGTAATACGCGCCCTGGCCTGGCAGCACGTTCCAGTAGTCGTAGCCGACAGGATCGCTGCCGAGGTGCCACTTGCCGATGACGGCGGTTTGGTAGCCGCTTTTTTGCAGCACGTTCGGGAAAGTCGGTTGGCTGCTGTCGAAGCGGCTGTTGCTGTTGTTGTAGAAGCCGTTGGCGTGCGAGTACTTGCCGGTCTGGATCACCGCACGGCTCGGGCCGCAGATGGAGTTCGTCACGAGGCAGCGGTCAAAGCGCATGCCCTCCTTCGCGATGCGGTCCATGTTCGGCGTTTCGAGCAGCTTACGCTTGTCGCCATAGCAGCTCATGGACTGATACGCCAAGTCATCGCAGAAGATGAAGACGATGTTGGGTGGTTGTGCGGCATGCAGCGCAGTGGCGCAGACGAGGAGAGAGAGCAGGGTGCGGATCATGGTTGTATCTAGGCAACGGTGGAATTGGGGGCAGTTTTCAAATTTCACCCAGCATGGCCCATCGCGGCGGCCATGAGCTTCTCCTGCGTGGCCTCGCTGCGGGTGAAGGAACCGCCGATGCGGCCGACATTGAGCATCAAAATGCGGTCGCTCATGCCGATGAGTTCAGGTAGCTCGCTGGAGACAAGGATGACCGCTTTACCAGCGGCGGTGAGCTGATTGATGATCTCGTAGATTTCCAACTTTGCGCCGACATCAATGCCGCGTGTGGGTTCATCCAGTAGGATGATCGAAGGCTCGGTGAGCAGCGCCTTGCCCAGCACGACTTTTTGTTGATTGCCGCCGGAGAGTTTGCCTACAACCGCTTCTAGGCCGGTGGCTTTGACACGCAGGGAGTCGAAGATGCCCTGATTGCGGCGGATTTCCGCGTTGCGCTGGATGAATCCGCCGCGCGTGACGGTTTGCAGCGAGGCGAGCGACAGATTGAAGCCAATCTCCTGCTCCAGGTGCAGCCCGTAGCGCCGCCGGTCCTCAGAGGCGAGCACGAGGCCGCGCTGGATCATCGTTTCAGGCGTCAAGCCGCTGATGGATTGACCGCGCAGTTGCACTGTGCCTGCCACGCCGCGCCCCCAGGCCCCAAACAGGTGCATGAGCAGTTCCGTGCGGCCTGCGCCCATCAAACCGCCGATGCCGAGCACCTCGCCGGCCCGCAGCTCAAAGCTGATGTCGTGCAGTCTGGGCAAGCCGCTCTCCGCATCGGTTACGGCAAGTTTTTCGACCCGCAGAATGACCTCGCCAGGATGCGCGGTGCGGCGTGGGAACAGATCGCCCAGCTCACGTCCGACCATGTGACGAATGACCGCGCCCTTGTTCGTGTCGGCGGCTGGCTGGGTGCATACCGTGGTGCCATCACGCAGCACGGTGATGCGGTCGGCGATGTGGAACACCTCATCCAGCTTGTGCGAGATGTAGATGCAAGCCATGCCGCGCTGGCGCAGGTCACGCAGGATGTCGAGCAGGATCAATACCTCGTGCTCGGCCAAGGCGGCGGTGGGTTCATCGAGAATGAGGATCTTCGAGTCCTTGGCGAGCGCCTTGATGATCTCGACGAGCTGCTTCTGTCCCACGCCGAGCGTGCGCACCGGCGCAGCGGGATCGAGCACGACCTTGAAACGATCCAGCAGCGCCTGCGCCTCGTGATACATACGCGGCCAGTCAATGAACGCGCGCCAGCGTCGCGGCTCACGGCCGAGAAAGATGTTTTCCGCCACCGTCATCTCCTCCACGAGCGCCAGTTCCTGGTAGATGACTGCGATGCCCAAGCGTTCGGCATCGCTGATCGAATCAAACCGCGCCTCGGTGCCATGCACCTCGAATTTTCCTTCGTAACTGCCGTGCGGATGAATGCCGGAGAGCAGTTTGATCAGCGTGCTCTTGCCTGCACCGTTTTCACCGCACAGCGCGTGGATTTCCCCCTCGCGCAGGTCAAACGACACGTCTTTGAGCGCGATGACGCCGGGGAAGCGTTTGGTGATGTGGTCGGCGCGGAGGAGCATGCTGGGGGAGTTAGAGGTTAGAAGTGAGAGGTAAGAGGTGGATTCGGGGACTTCTGACTTCTGACTGCTCACGTCTGACATCTTACCTCTGCCCTCTTACTGGAACACATCACTCTCTTGGCGAAAACCATCTTTGACGACGGTTTCGCGGAGATTGTCTTTGGTGACGGCGACGATGTCGAGCAGGATGGATGGCACATCAATCTGGCCGTTGGCGACGGCATCGCGGGCGATGACTGGCTGCCTGCGAGCGAGTTTGAGGGCGAGGTCGGCGGCCTGGGTGGCGATGCTGTGGATGGGTTTATAGACGGTCATGGCTTGCGTGCCTTGCGCGATGCGCTGGCAGGCGGCGAGATCGGCGTCCTGACCGGTGACGATGATTTTTCCGGCGAGTCCTTCCTCGGTGAGTGCCTGGATGGCTCCACCAGCGGTGCCGTCGTTGCTGGCGAGGATGGCGTCGAAGTTCGGGCCGTTTTTGGTGATGGCGGCGTTGGTGATTTTCTTGGCGCTCTCGGGCTTCCAGTCTTCAAAGATGACCTCCACCTTTCCGGCGGCGATGAGTGGTTGCAGGATGTTGTCCTGGCCCTGTTTGAAGAGCTTGGCGTTGTTGTCCGTTTTTGCGCCGTAAATGCGGATGAGGCGCAGTTTGCCGCTCTGCGGGATGCGATCGGCGAGGAATTGGGCCTGTAGCTCGCCGACTTTGACGTTGTCGAAGGTGAGATACAAATCGAGATCGCAGCCGGTGATGAGACGATCATACGAAAGCACGGGGATGCCGGCTTGATGGGCCAAGTTCACGGCCTTGGCCATCGCCGCGCCGTCATGCGGGATGATGACGAGCGCATCAATCTTCTGTGTGATGAGGCTTTCGATGTTCTG
>JBDNIB010000903.1:0-2927 GCA_041688535.1 Prosthecobacter sp. | reverse complement strand
CTCGCCTGGACCGCTCTCTCGCAGATGTACGTCGCCAACAAACAGATCGCCGAGGCCGAGGACGCCAAAGGCAAGGCCCGCATCCTCTCACTCGGCGGCAAAGTCGTGAAGTAGGCCGCATGGCCTAGCCACGAATGCAAACGCGAGTGCCGCCTCATTCATTCTGAGCAGATGCCTCAGGTGTAATAAAAAAAGCCAAATGGCAGGACCATTTGGCTTTTTCAAAAGGGTTGATGTCGAGTGATTACTCGGCGTTTTCTTCGACGTAACGGACCACGTCGCCAACGGACTGCAGCTTTTCAGCTTCGTCATCAGGAACGTCGATGCCGAATTCTTCCTCAAAGGCCATCACGAGTTCGACGGTGTCGAGGGAGTCGGCACCGAGGTCTTCGATGAATTTGGCTTCGGGGGTGACCTGCTCGGGGTTCACGCCAAGCTGTTCAACGATGATGTCTCTGACTTTTTCTGTGATGTTTTCTGCCATAAATTAGGGGGTGGTGAGATGGGGCGGAGCTTTAGCGGCTGCATTTGCTTTGGCAAGGAGAAAATCCCGCCTTTTTATCTGCGTGATGAATCGACTTCACGATGGTGTTTCCGCAGAGCTGTCATCGGTGACCTCCGCCTCGCTGATTTTTTCGATCAACTCGCCGTTAAACCGGCCCAGCAACCGCTCGAGAATCTGCTCGGCTCCGCCGAACTTCAGATCGTCAAACACCGCGCGTTTTTCCGCACCGCTTGCCGTGCGATGCCAGGCATAAGCCAAGCCCTTGTGCTCCCACTTGCGTTTATCGATACGAAAGACAGCGGCATAAGCGATGGTCTCGCCATTCGGCGTCACCCAGTGATCAGCCTCGCCACGCAGCACTTTGCCACGATTGAACAGCACGATCATGCCCACGAGCAAACCGCCGCCCATGCAACCGTAGGC
Organism: Prosthecobacter sp.; assembly: GCA_041688535.1. Taxonomy (GTDB): domain Bacteria; phylum Verrucomicrobiota; class Verrucomicrobiia; order Verrucomicrobiales; family Verrucomicrobiaceae; genus Prosthecobacter. The sequence goes on along the minus strand of JBDNIB010000903.1, from coordinate 1,999 downwards.
AAACCAGAATTGTTCGGCGATCTCGCGGGCGGTGTAGAGCGTGGGATCTTCGTCCCAGCCGTTCTGTGCGGCATAGCTGACCCATCTCGGTGGTTCGCCATCGCTGCCGGTGGGCAGCCCCTTGGCCCGCGCATCCGCCATCCACTGCTCCAACCGCCCTGCCTTTTTGGCCGCGTCGAAGGAGGGCAGAAATTCCGTGGTAAATTGCTCTTTCTTTTTGGCAATCCCGACCGTCTTGGGATACCCCCACACACCATCGTACAGAAACACCAAGCCAAACACGATCAGCAACCCGGCCAGCATGCCCATGCGACGGAAGTACCAACGCGTGACGCGGCAGACGATGGATGAGGCGGCGTCTGCGGCGGCCGCAGGTTCTGGCGGGGTGATTTCCATGCGCATGATTCAACCGCAGTCAGGTGCGGACGCAACCCACGATTTGGCTGACAAACTGCGCGGGAATTTGCAAGGCCTCGCTGCTTCCCATTTCAAACTGCCCGCGTATAGACATACAAACCCAAGACACACATGATCTTCGACCCACTCTACCTCCTCATCTTCTTCGGCACGCTGGCGCTGTCCTTTTTTGCCTCCTGGCGCGTAAAAAGCGCGTATGCACGCTATTCACAGGTGCCGGCCAGCTCCGGCATGTCCGGCGCGCAGATCGCGCAACGCATCCTGGACCTCAATGGCATTCGCGATGTCACCGTGCATGCCACCAAGGGCCTGCTGAGCGACCACTATGACCCTGCCAACCGGCGACTGGTGCTGTGCGAAGAAAACTATTACGGCACCAACGTCGCCGCGCTGGGCGTGGCGGCGCATGAGTGCGGCCATGCACTTCAACACCGGCAGCTTTATGCGCCGCTGCAATGGCGCATGGCTGCGGTGGGCATCACTACCATAGCGGGCAACATCATTCCCTTTGTCGGCATGGGCCTGCTCTACGTCGCGCCCAAAATCGCGCTGCCGATCCTCGCGTTGTCCTTTGGCGTGGTGATGCTGTTTCAACTGGTCACACTGCCAGTCGAATTCGACGCCACCGCGCGGGCCAAGCGCATCTTGGCACACACTGGAGCCGTGGCGCCCGGCGCTGAAACCGCCGCGATGAGCAAGGTGCTCGATGCCGCCGCGCTGACCTACGTCGCGGCCTTCCTCAGTGCGCTGGGCACCTTCCTCTACTACGCCATGCACCTGCTCGGCGGCAATCGCAGCGACGATTAGTCGGCGCGGCCATAGATCAATCGCGAACGCGGCGTATGATCTGCATGCGCCGCGTTTTGTTTATCCTCTTGCCCTTGGTCGTTCACGCTGCTGACATTCCGCCGCTGCGCGGGCTGAGCCGCACCCACATCCTCGAATATCACGCCGAGGATGGCACCAAGAAGACCGCCAAGAACGCAGTGGAATGGGAAAGCCGCCGCCAAGAGGCGCTGGCAGGGTTTCAACAGGTCGCTGGTCCCCTGCCCGGCCCGGAACTGCGTTGCGCACTTGATCCGCAGGTCATCGAAGAGGTGGATTGCGGCAGTTATGTGCGGCGGCTCATCACTTACACCTCGCAGCCCGGCGGCAAGGTGCCGGCGTATCTCTGCCTTCCGAAAACGGCGCTGGCGGGGAAGAAAACGCCCGCCGTGCTGTGCCTGCATCCCACGGAGAACCAGATCGGCTTCAAAGTCGTCGTGGGTCTCGGTGGCAAACCACACCGGCAGTATGCATCCGAACTGGCGGAGCGCGGCTTGGTGACGCTGTCACCGAGTTATCCGCTGCTGGCGGACTACCAGCCGGATTTGCAGGCGTTGCGCATGCCTAGCGGCACGATGAAGGCCATCTGGGACAATCTACGCGGGCTTGATTACCTCGATTCCCTGCCCTTCGTGGACCGCACGCAGGGCTACGCCGCCATCGGTCACTCGCTCGGCGGTCACAACGCCATCTTCACCGCTGTGTTTGATGAGCGCATCCAGGTCATCGTCTCAAGCTGCGGCTTTGACTCGCTGCT
>JBDNIB010000902.1:0-3584 GCA_041688535.1 Prosthecobacter sp. | reverse complement strand
GCCGACGAGGTAACAGATGCCAGGGGTGATTTTCTTGGAGGCCATAAGGAGGAAAAGGGCGGGCAAAGTGCCGAGTGTGGGGGGGATGGCAAGGGCAGGGATGAAGACAGCCCCATGGATAAATGACCACGGAATACACGGAATCAGACCATTCATGTCATTCCGTGTATTCGGTGTATTCCGTGGTTGATCAATCCGGCACTGTTGGAATCTCTTTTTGCCGACGAATGGTCACGCTGCATAGTCGCGGATGCCTGCCGCTCTTTCCATCCTGCTGAATCTGCCCTCCGCCTGCGCACCCGCCGAACCGGTGCTGCTGGCGATTTCCGGCGGGCGTGACTCCGTGGCGCTACTGCACCTGCTGCGGGAGGCGGGGTTCACGAACCTGATCCTCTGCCACCTTAATCACGGTCTGCGTGGTGATGAGTCGGACGGTGACGCGCGGTTTGTGACACGCCTAGCTAAAAAACACGAGCTGAAATGCGAGGTCGAGGCGGCGCATGTGAGCGCGTTGGCGCAGGAGCGGAAAATTTCCGTGGAAACGGCGGCGCGTGAGGCACGGCACGCCTTTCTGCTGCGCGTGGCGGAGAAGCATGATACTTGGGTCGTCTTCCTCGCGCATCACGCCGAAGATCAGGCGGAGACCATTCTGGCAAATCTTTGCCGTGGCAGCGGGCTGGCCGGGTTGGCGGGCATGCATGCCGTGCAGCGTCTTGATTCCGGCCTGCACCTCGTGCGCCCGCTGCTGAACGTACGGCGCAGCGAGATCGACGCCTATCTCAAGTCTAGGCGTTTTAAATTTCGTGAGGATTCGAGCAACACCTCGCCCAAGCATCGCCGTAATCGTCTGCGCCATGAGGCGCTGCCGCTGCTGAATGACATCTTTGCCCGTGATGTGGCACCGCAATTACTGCGGCTCGGCTCACTGGCGGACCAGGATGATGACTGCCTGCAAAGCCAAGCGGTGACGTATCTGACGGCACCGCAGCATCTGCATGATGATCGTTCGCTGCCCATTACGAACGAACTGCTAGCTCTGCATCCGGCGGTACTGTCGCGTGTGCTGGCGCTGTGGCTCCGTGAGGTCGTGGAACTGCCAGGCATCGAGCACCAGGATCTGGAAGCCGCGATGGCGATGCTCGCGCCCGCTAGCGCGGCCAAGATCAATCTGCCGCACGACAAACATCTGCGCCGCAAGGCGAAGCGCCTGTGGGTGGAGTAAGAACCATGTGTCAGCCGCCAGTGCCTGTGACACGGTGACAGTTGGGGTCAGGTCTTCGGCATCCACAGAATCCCCGTCGCCGTCACGTTGATGTTTTTCTTCACCGGCGTGAGCTTGAATGTCTCCAAGCAGAGCGCAGCGGGATCGTGCTGGTCACGGATTTTCTGCGTGTCGTCGGCGACCTGCTGTTCGAGCGCGGCGATGTCCGCCTGGACAGACGCTAGCTCGGTTTCAGCGGCTTTGACATCCTGGCCCTCTTTCCAGACGCGCGAGGCGCTGCTGATGGTGCTGACTTTCATCACACTCGTCTTGCGGCCCATGAACATGCCCAGCAGGCTGCTGCCGATCTGCACGGCGGTGCTCAGCTTCGCACTGGTGGCTTGAGCTTTTTGCGCGTCGATCTTCGCGTCTGCCTTCGCCGCCTTGTCCTGGAGCGATTTCATGGTCTTGGCCGTCTTCGTGCGCAGCTCTTCGATGGCCTGATCACGGAGCTCACGCGCGGTCTGCGTGATGCGGGCTTTGAATTCGTCCTGCTTCTCGCCGGGATTGGAATAGGCTTCCAGCAGCGGGCTGTGGAAAACCTCGAGCGCGTGATTCGAATACACCCAATCCTCGAAGTCCTTCTTGATGCTGGTGTAGGTGGTCGATTTCATGGCCGGGCCGGGCAGATCGGCATAGGCGGCATTTTCGACGGGATCGCTGCTGTATTTGGACAGATCGATGTCTTTCGGTACCTCGATGAATTTGTCCCACAGCACCTTTTGCTTGTCGATGTCGATGACGTTGACCAGCGTGATGCTGCTCTTGCCGCTGATCTTGCGCTTAGCGTCGTCGAAGCTCACCTCGGCGCTGCGCAAAATGGCGGGAACGTAGGTGATGCGCTCGCCGTCTTCATCGCTGGGCTGGAACAACGCGGTGGCGTTCTCCGGCAGTCGCGGGCGCACGGTATTGCGGGTTCCCGCCGCTGCGCTACCTCCCGGTGGGGCAAAGCCGTCATCCTCAGCCACCGCTGCGGTCGTGGCGGGCCGGATCGGGTCCATGAGCGCCTTGATCTGTGAACGTGAAAGTGGCCCGCCGAGGTAGGCGAGCACCCAGCGCACATGGAAGGCTACGGGGCGATCTTCATGCACGTTGTTCATGAGGAAAACACGATTGCCCAGTCCAGCGAGTGTGCGCTCCATCGCAGCCTTGTCGAACTTGCCACCAGCCGTGTTGGCCGCGCCTTCCAGACCTTCAAGCACGCGCATTTTGTCGCGTTCCGTCTGCAACCGGCCCAGCCACCAGGTGCCGATGTTTGCCAGCGCTTTGTAGTCGAGGTCAGCGGGGTTTTGCGTGGCCAAAAGTATGCCGAGGCCAAAGGCACGCGCTTGTTTGAGCAGCAGCATCATGGGTTTCTTTGACGGCGGCATGGCCGTGGGCGGCAGGTAGCCGTAAATTTCATCCATGTAGAGGATGGCGCGCAGCGAGGTCGTGCCCTGCTGCGAACGCATCCAACCGAGCACCTGATTTAGCAGCAGCGAGACGAAGAACATGCGCTCCGTGTCGCTCAAGTGCGCGATGCAGAAAATGGTGACGCGCGGCTTGCCCTCGGGCGTGTAATACATGCGCTGGATGTCCAGCGGTTCGCCTTCCAGCCAGGAGGCGAAACCCGGCGAGGCGATCAGGTTGTTGAGCTTCATCGCCAATGCGGCGCGTTTCGCCTCTGGCATGAAGCTTTCCACATCGACCACGCCGATCTGGCGCACTGGCGGGTTCTGAATCTGCCGCACGAGATTTTCGAGACTGAGGTTTTGACCCTTCTTCCAGCAGAACGCGGCGATGTTGCTGATGAGGATGTGCTCCGGCGACTGCACGGGATCGGCGTTGACGCCGAGCAGACCGAGCAATGAGGACACGGTGCTCTCGATGCGTTCGGCAAAGGTCTCCGCATCGTCTAAAATAGCAGCCGGTGGGCAGTCGAGCGAGCTGAGAATTGAAACCGGCAGACCGGCGCTGCTGCCGGGCGTGTAGATCGCCATATCGACGGTCTCGCGCAGCTTCTGGATGCGGTTGGCATCTTGTCCCCACTCGCCGAGACCTTTCTTCCACATCGCGGCCTGGGCGGCGGCGTAGTCATCGGGCGACTGATTCTTCCGCCGTGCTTCGTCCTCATTGATCCACGGGCGGAACTCCTGCGCGGTGAGATTCGGGAAGGTGAGCAGCGCATTGCCGATGTCGCCCTTCGGGTCGATGGCGATCACCGGCACGCCGTCGATAGCCGCTTCTTCTAGCAGCGCGAGGCAGAGTCCCGTCTTGCCGGAACCGGTCATGCCGAGGACGACGCCATGCGTCACGAGGTCTTTGGAATCGTAGAGCACGAGGT
>JBDNIB010000901.1:0-3745 GCA_041688535.1 Prosthecobacter sp. | reverse complement strand
GGGCAGCGGATACCGCGATTCGTCCTTCGGCATTCGCAGCCCTGTCTTGTAATTGCGGGGAGAATCACGTTCCTGGTGGATGCGACGGTGCCCCATCGGATCAAGCCGTTCCCACGCCCCATCCATTTTCAGTTTCATTCCTCTGGTGCAGCCTGCCAGCAGGGCAACCGCCAGCAGGAGCTTCAAGGGTCTAACAAGGCGAGTCATACGCGGTGAGTTCAAAAATACCCCTTCACCTTGAGCTTGCGGGCGAAAATCTTGTCGCCAGCGGCCACGTAGAGAATGTCGTGGTCTTTGCCGGCGAACTCGACGCTGACGACTTTGCCATCCGCGACGGGTTTGGCGATGATCCCGGCTAGCCGACCTGCATTGTCAAAAATCTGCACGCCGAGTTCGGTGGTGACGAAGTAGCGGCCATTCGCCTCCGTCGTCGCACCGTCGCCCGAGGCGATTTCTTTGCCCACGGGCAGCCACATGGTCATGTAGGGCGCGCCACCACTCAGCGTGCCGTCTTCTTCGATGCGCCAGGCCCAGACGTGCTTGCCGCCGTGTTCGGACACGACCAACGTGCGTTCATCATTGGAGATCGTGATGCCGTTGGGCTTGATGACATGCCCTTCGTCGGCCACGACGTGCCTTTTGCCCTGCGTGATCAGGTGGATGCGCTGCGTCGGCGTCTCGGTGAAATACACATGGCCCGCCTTGCTGACGACGAGGTCGTTGCACTTCACGTCGGTGAGCAGCACTTCGAGTGCGCCCTGCATCGTGATGGCAATGATGCGCCCTTCCTTGTTGTGACAGGCATAGAAACGCCCATCCGGCCCGATCTGCAAGCCGCTGATGCCCGGCAGGTTGTCGAGAAACAGGTCTGTCTTCCCCGTGGCCACGTCGATCTTGTAAATCCCCTTCCCGCCCTTCACATCCGTGAAAAACAGATTCCCCGCCGCATCGCAGCACAACCCATCCGTGAACGCATATCCACCCGCGACCTCTTTCCACGGCTCACCGTCGATGAGGTAGTCATGTAGCGAGGTGTCCTGGGCGAGGAGTGGTGAGGTGAGGAGGCTGAGAGCGAGCAGGGTGTATTTCATGATTTAAAAAGTTATCTATTCACAGTTCCAAGTCCGCCCTTCCCTAGATTTCATTCCCAGGGATGACCGGCTTCTTATCAGACTGCCGTGACACCGCAAAGTCATCATCGGCAGCTTTCTCGATTGCATCCCGCCTGTTCTCTATCCAACGGAATACTTCAAACTGCTCTGGCTCGGATAGCGATTCAATGGCTTGAATGATTTCAGCAAGGGTCTTCATGCTTTCAAAGTATGAGCAACTCGCAATCAACTCAACTGCGAACCGGTCCTGGAAGCCACCAACGGTTTCACTTCTGCCACAGCCAGCGCAGCGTGTCCGGCAGCAACGACGCGCCGTGCTTGCCGTTGTGGGTGCCTTCGCCGAGGACGAACTGGTAATCGTAGCCCGCGAACTTCAGCGCGGCGGCCATGTCTTGGTTCGCCAGCGGCCAGTTGCCGAACTGGTTGTCCAGATCGTTGCTGCCGTCTTGCAGGAAGACTTTGAGCGGCTTCTTGTCCGTCTTGCGGATCAAGGCGGGATACACATGGCCGCCACGGATGTTGGTGAAGCTACCGATGTGGCTGATCACCTTGCGAAAGGCGTCTGGCCGCTCCCAGGCCACGGTGAAGGCGCAGATGCCGCCGCTGCTGTTGCCGCAGAGGCCACGGCCTTCGGGATCGTCGGTCAGCTTGTAGCTCTTCGACACCTCGGGCAGGATTTCTTCCAGCAGGAAGCGGGCGTAGAGATCGCCGAGTGAATCGTATTCAAAGCTGCGGTTGCTGCGCGGTTTGTCCTTCGGGTTGCTGGTCGGAAACACGCCGGGATTGAGGAAGATAGCGATCGTCACCGGCAGTTCGCCTTTGGCGATGAGGTTGTCGAACACCACTGGTGCGCTGAATTGGCCGTCTGGCTTCACGAAGCCGCCACCGTCGCAGAACACCATCACATTCGCCGGTTGTTCGGGTTGGTACTGCACTGGCACATAAACCCACCAGTCCCGCGTCGTGCCAGGAAAAATCTTGGACTCCGTCCACGCTGGCATCTGCGTCACCTTGCCCTGCGGCACCCCGGCCTGCACCTGCGAGTCGGGTCCGAGAACGTATTGGTCATCCTGCGGAGCGGAAAAAGCGAGACTGGCGAACGACAACGAGACAGCAGCAAAGGGGATGAACTTCATGGGACGAATCCGAACGAGGGGCGTGCGGCACATCTTGCAGGCAAGCGATCTCACAGCCCTCATCTAGACCCACAGCGAACCACGGAACCCTCTGCCGCTGTAGTACGACTGCGCACCGTTGTGGTAGATGAAGACGCGGCCAAAGCGGCGGTCCCCAAAGAGCGCGCCGCCGAGTTTGCGCACTTCAACAGGCGTTGCCACCCAGCTCGACGTCTTCGTGTCGAACGTACTCAGTTGTTGCAGCTCGTGATATTGCTCCTCCGTCAGCAGCTCGATACCCATAGCCGCCGCCATGTCCATGGCACTGGTCTTCGGCTTGTGCTCCTTCCGTGACTCCAGACCTTCACGATCGTAGCAGACACTGAAGCGGGCCTTGGGGCTTTCCGCAGCACAATCCACGAAGAGGCACTCACCCGTCTTTTTATCGCGGCCAATCACATCCGGCTCCCCGCCGGTTTCTTCCATTTCACTGAGCGACCACAGCTTTGCGGCATCGGCCTCCAGTCGCTCTTTCACCTTGGTCCATGCCAAGCTTTCATGGCGGCTCATGTTGGCCTCAAACCGGGCCTGCAAGGCCTTGAGGAGAGCTTCACGCTCCACGGGCGACGGCTTTTTTTTTGTCATCGTGCTTTTCATTGAAGATTCAGGGTCTGGGCGCGGCCTGCATTTGAGTGCCAAGCGTCATTTCCTGGAGATTGTGACCTACTTGCTCTCCGTTTTCCCGAAAAACATCAAGTGCTGCCAGGGCAGGCCGTCGAACTCGCGTTTCAGTTCGAAGCCGTTCGCGTTCATCTCCTTGTGGATCTGCGCCTTGCTCATCTTGTGCTCGGGTTTGATCGGTACGCTGTCGTCTTCGGCGCGGTATTCGACCAGCACCAGCAGTCCCTCGGGTTTCAACGCCGCCCGCATGCCGGCCAGCATCTCCACCGGGTGCGAGAACTCGTGATAGACATCGACGAGCAGAATCATGTCGCAGGTGTTCGGCGGGAGCTTGGGGTCGTGAAACAGGCTGAGGATAGGCTCGATATTTTGGATGCCTTTGGCCTCGATGCGCTGGCGCAGCATCGTGATCATCTCCGGCTGCGCGTCCACGCCATAGACCTTGCCTGTGGCACCGACGGCCACAGCTAGCGGCAGGGTGTGGTAGCCATTCCCGCAGCCCAAATCACAGACCACCATGCCGGGCTTCACCTGCAACTGCTCGCGCATCAACGTAGTGGCCTCCTCGCGCTCTCGTACACGACGCATCAGCCATTCAGCCCCCTTCCAGTGCATCGTTTGGGCGATCTCCCGCCCCAGATACTCCGTCAGCGGGGGCGGTGCCTCTTGGGCGGGCAAATTGAGTGAGACAAAAAGGAGCAGGCAGAGGAGATGGCGCATGATGTGTCCATGAAACGCGGGAAGCGGCGGTAATGTAGCGATTTGATTGGCTGAAAGACTTTTCCAGACTCGCGCTGGAAATCCCCGGACGACTCCGTATCATCGCCACCATGAATC
>JBDNIB010000900.1:0-2334 GCA_041688535.1 Prosthecobacter sp. | reverse complement strand
TAGGCAAGGGCGAGGACGGCCCCGAGGCTGAAATCTGGCCGCGCTCGGTGGAAAACATCGCCAAAGCGGTGCCGCTGGCGGCAGAGCTGGGCGTGCAGATCGTGATCGAGAACGTGTGGAACCAGTTTCTCTACAATCACGACGGCGGCGCGGATCAGAACGCGGAAAAGTTCGTGAAGTATGTGGATGACTTCAACTCGCCTTGGGTTGGCATGCAGTTCGATATCGGCAATCATTGGAAATACGGCAGCATGGGCGACTGGATCCGCCAGCTCGGCAAACGCGTGTTCAAGCTCGATGTGAAAGGCTTCTCACGGGCGCAGAGCAAGTTCACTGCTATCGGCGAAGGCGACATTGATTACGCCGACGTGCGCAAGGCGCTGCTTGAGATCAATTTCCACGGCTGGCTCGCGGCGGAGGTCGCCGGTGGTGATCAGGCGTATCTGCAAGGAGTGGCCGCGCAGATGGACACAGCCTTTGGTTTGTGATAATGGAACCGCATGGAAACTCCGTCCGACCTCAAACGCCGCTCCTTTCTCCGCGCCGCCTTTTCCGGCGCTCTCTTCACGCCGGGCGTGATGAGTGCGGCGGAAGTGGAAAAAGCCATCGCAACGTCAGGCGATCAGTTTCATGAACCCGCCCAGGATCTGCCGCTGGTCGAAGACGCAGACGTGATCGTATGCGGCGCAGGCCCGGCGGGCATCGCGGCGGCGATCACTGCCGCGCGTGCAGGGGCAAAGGTGCGCGTGTTTGAGTGGCGCGGCTGTCTCGGCGGCGTATGGACGGCGGGCCTGCTGGGCTACCTGCTCGACTTTGACAAACCCGGATTGAACCAAGAACTGCTGAAGCTTCTCGAAGAGCGCGATCTGCGGCGTGGGACGAGCAAATCGAACGTGTGCTACGAGCCGGAGGGCATGAAGCTGCTGCTGGAGGATCTGTTTGTCGAAGCGGGCATCAAGTTTCAATACCACACGCGCGTCGCTGTGGCGTATCGCGAGGGCCGTCGGTTGAACACGGTCGTGACGGAGTCCAAATCGGGCCGTCAGGCCTGGCGTGCGCTGGTGTTCATCGACACCACGGGCGATGGTGATCTGGGTGCGCTGGCGGGCTGCTCGTTTGAGTTCGGCGAGGCGGATTCATGTCCGTGCCAGCCGATGTCGCTCAATGCGCTGCTGGTGTGCAAGGATGTGGAGGCTCTGACGTCTTATTTGCATCTCTCGGACCCGGTGGCCACGAACACTGCCACGAAGGAGGCGTTCTTGGCGGAGATTCAACGCACCGGGCATTTCCCCTCGTATTCCAAACCGACGCTGTGGCAGATTCGCGACAATCTGCTGCTCGTGATGATGAATCACCAATATGGCGTGCCTTGTTTTGATGCGGCCAAGATCACCGAGGCCACGGTGATGGCCCGCTCAGAGCTGAACAAAATTGTCAACGGCCTGCGCAAGCTCGGTGGCCCGTGGGAGGGCCTACAAATCGCCGCCACTGCCGAGCAGATCGGCGTGCGTGATGGTCGCCGCATCGCGGGGCGTTACACGGTGAACAAGGATGATGTGATCAATGGTGCGCGTTATGATGACGCCGTCGTGCGCCCCACCTTCCCGGTGGATATTCATGCCCTGAGCGCCGAGCACAACAAGGTTGCCGGCTTTAGCAATCGTGGCATCAAGGTGCAGCCTTATGACATTCCGTTGCGTGCCTTGATCGCGAAAGACGTGGACGGGCTGATGATGGCCGGACGCTGCATTAGCGGCGACTTCATCGCGCACTCGAGCTACCGCGTCACCGGCAATGCCGTGGCCATGGGCGAAGCGGCAGGCGTCACCGCGGCGCTGGCCGCGTTGTCCATACGCATGCCGCACGAGATCGCCTGGAGCGAGAGCGAGGCCAGGCTGAAGGCGATGGGCCAGCGCGGGTAAGTCGCGCCCTGGCCGTAGGTGAGCTGTGAAGATTCTGCGTGAATCTCGCGCTCCCAACGTCGAAGTTTCCGCCATGCCCACCCATGGCATCGATCTCATCGAAGAAATCCTCGAACTGGAACGCAAGCGGAACGCCGTCATCCTCGCCCCAATTATCAGGTGAAGGAGATCCAGGAACTGGTCAAGGTAACGGTGACGCCGACGCTAATCGAGTCGCTGTTTAATGACTCCCCGGAACTCGCGCGAATTCCCGGCATGAAGTCACGCAAACGTCAAAGCGCTTCAAAGTCTGCTTCCTGAAACTCGGCCACCTCCGGAAACCAGCGTTTTTCGAGAAAGGCGAGGTGGTCGGGATGGGCGTTGTAGGCTTCGTAGTCGGCGCGGCTCGCGAACCAGATGGAGATGCCGAAGG
>JBDNIB010000899.1:0-2088 GCA_041688535.1 Prosthecobacter sp. | reverse complement strand
GGAGGAGCAGGTGTTTGTGCTCTACTTTGTGGACGCGCTGGACGCCTCCTGGACGCACCCGCAGCGAGTGCAGGAACAAGGGCGCTACTTCGGTGTGGCGAATCACCAGCGCATCGTAGATGAGGGCGAGAAGGCGATGCAGTACGTCACGAAGCTGCTCAAGGACAAACCTTTCACCGTGATGACGCGCTGGGAGGAGGTGCCGGACCGCAGCCGTTTTTACGCGCTGATCCTGGTCGAGATCAGCCCTGGCAAGCACGCCTATCTGGCGGATTTGCTGGTGCAGCAGGGTTATGCACGGCTGGCGGGGGTCACCACAAGGCTGCCAGCCGATGCCCGCACGGCGGAACAGTATGCGCTGGAGCTACAGCAACTCCGGCAGCAGGCGCAACGGAACAAGGCGGGCATCTGGGCGGTTTCGAGCCTCTGAACCACGGCCACAACGTGGTAAACTCAGGCATTGATGTATCATGATGCGTTGATACGATGGTTGCGAAGTGGCCTCCATCCTCAAATCCCTCAGCCTCATCGCCGACCCCACGCGGGTACGGCTGCTGCTGCTGCTCAAGCAGGAAGAACTGAGCGTGGCGGAGCTGCAAGAGGTGCTATCGCTGCCGCAGTCGAACATTTCCGCCCAGTTGGCGAAGCTGAAGGCCGCCGGGCTGGTCAGCGACCGTCGCAGCGGCAAGAACCGGCTGTATCAGCTCGATGAACCCAGCGCGAAAGACCAGGAGTCGCATGCGCACTTTCTCGCGCTGATCGAGGCGGCAGGCGGCGAGCTGCGCGAAATGACGAAGGACAACGAGGCGCTCAAAGTCGTGCTGCGGAAGCGAGCGCAGACAGCGCAGGCCTATTTCGACGCGCTGGCGGGCAAGTTTGGCCGACATTACATCCCCGGACGTTCGTGGAAGGGGCTGGGTGAGACGTTGCTCAAACTGATGCCGCCGCTGGTCATCGCCGATCTGGGCGCGGGTGAAGGCACGCTGTCACAACTGCTCGCCCAACGGGCGAAAAAGGTGATCGCCGTGGATAACAGCGAGAAAATGGTGGCCTACGGCTCGGAGCTGGCGCTGAAGCATGGCTTCACGAATCTCGAATACCGCCTGGGCGACATCGAGGAGCCGCCGATCCCGCCGATGAATGTGGACCTCGTGTTTCTGAGCCAAGCGCTGCATCACGCGCAGAATCCTGAGCGGGCGCTGAAAGCAGCATACACGATCCTCAAGCCCGGCGGTCGCATCGTACTGCTGGATCTGCTGAAGCATCAGTTTGAGAAATCACGCGACTTGTATGCCGATGTCTGGCTGGGTTTCTCAGAGAGCGAGCTGCATGAGATGCTGGCCAAGGCCGGCTTCAAAAAAATCGAGATCAGCGTGGTGCATCGCGAAAGCAAAAGTCCACATTTCCAAACCATCCTAGCGCTGGCAGAAAAGGAGAACCGCCTCACGGCTTCGGGCCACTGGAGCGGTTCATAACTTTGGGCGCGGGCAGCGTCATGCCGTTTTGCAGCAGGGTGAGGCCGTTGATTTGCTGCTGGTCATCGCGGGTGAAGACCAGCTCCGCCTTCACCAGATCGTATTCAAAACGGTCGGGCGCGGCTTCAAACACAGGCATGGCGGGCTGCCCTTCCAACTGCGCGAACAGCGTGCCTACCCGCACAGTGACGGCGATGTTTTTCATGCCGATGACTGCGTAGCTGCCCGAGTAAGGCTGGAGTTCTTTCGCGGTGCGCAGCGTGACACTGGGCAGCGGATCTGCCGTGCGTTTGGCCGTGATTTCATTGCCGTTTTGCAGCAGCGTGAGCGATTTCACCGCGCCCTGCTCGCGCTGGAAGACCAGCTCCGCCTCCACCGCCTTGTAGAAAAACCGGTCCGGTCCTGAGGCAAAGAGTCGTAGAAACGGCTGACCGGTGAGCCGGACCCAAAGCTGCCCGTCACGCAGCAGCAAGGTGAAGCGCGTGTCGCGGTCGATCTCATACACGCCGGGATATTGCTCCAGCGTTGCCACCGGCAGCTTGATCTCTTGATGAACGACGGGGGCTTTGGGTTTCGCCTCCGAGGTCGCCGCGATGACCGCAGAGCACTCAAG
>JBDNIB010000898.1:0-1593 GCA_041688535.1 Prosthecobacter sp. | reverse complement strand
TTCCTGTGGCTGGCGCTCCGCGAGCGTGTTGCCTGCGATTTTCATGTCCGTGATACCGCATTTCGACAGCACCTGCTGCGTGATGAACGACTCATAGGGCAGCTTCGTCACCTTCTCCAGCACGCGACCGAGCACGCAGTAGCCGAAGTTTGAATAGGCGTAGTGCTCGCCCGGCTTGTGGCTCTGTTTCTGGTTCGCCAGTGTCCACGCGATGAGTTCATCATGTTGCATCGCCGCGTTTTTAAACATGGGATCATTTTTGTCATTCGCCCAGCCACCGCTGGTGTGCGTAAGCAGGTGATCAATCGTGATCGCGGCCACATCACCGCCGTAATCACCTCCCAGCCCCCCCTTTGGTCCAAAAACCGTGTCGTCGAGCTTCAGCAGGCCCTGTTCGACGCACCTCATCACCGCCGTTGCCGTAATCGGCTTCGAGATGCTCGCGATGCGGAAGCGATGCACCGGCGTCACGGTTTCCTTTTGATCCGCATCGGCAAAACCATAGCCAGCCTCGAAGTCGATCTTCCCCTCCCGGCCATACGCGATGCTCATGCCCTGGATGCCATGCTCGCGCAGAAATCCTTCAGCGATGCGGCGAATCGACTCCGCCTCGGATTTCTCCGGCATCGCAGCAAAGGTCGGCCATGCGGCTAGCGAACCCACAAAGGCGCGGCGTTTCATAAGAGCCGCATCACACCTTGACGCCTTCCATTCGTCAACGAAAACATCCCGCATGCTCCGGTTTCTCTTTCTGCTCGTCCTCAGCACCCATGCACAGGTCGTCGATACCAGCACCCTCACCGGCAAAGTCGTCTGCGGCTACCAGGGCTGGTTCCGCTGCGAAGGCGACGGCAGCAACAACGGCTGGCATCACTACGCGGCGGGCGGGAAGTTTGAACCCGGACACTCGCACATTGAGATGTGGCCGGATGTGAGCGAACTGCCGCCGCAAGACCGCTTCGCCACGCCATTCAAACACGCCGACGGCAGCACCGCCGAGGTCTTCAGCTCCGTGCGCGCATCCGTCGTACAGCTTCATTTCAAATGGATGCGCGACTACGGCATCGACGGTGCCTTCGTGCAGCGCTTCGCCGCCGTCACGCGTGACCAACGCTTCCGCGAGCCTATGGATCAGGTGCTCGCCCACTGTCAGACCGCTGCGAAAGCCCATGGACGCGGTCTGACGCTCATGTACGATCTCAGTGGCATCAAAGAGGACGGCATCCAGCTCGTGATCGACGACTGGAAACGCCTCATCACCGAAAAACGCCTCGACCGCTCTGCCTCCTCCTACTTCAAACATCACGACAAGCCCCTCGTCGCCTTGTGGGGCCTCGGCTTCAATGATCGTGCGCCCATGCTGGAAGAATGGTCACGTTTGATCACCTTCCTGCGAGACGATCCAGAGTTCGGCGGCTGCGCCATCATGCTCGGCGTGCCCTACTACTGGCGCACGCTCGATCACGACTGCATTGCGGACCCCAAGCTGCATGAACTCATCGCCCGTGCCGACATCGTCAGCCCATGGGCCGTCGGCCGGCTCGGTACGCCACAGGACGCGGCCAGTCGCGTGGAGCAGGTTTTGAAACCTGA
>JBDNIB010000897.1:0-2627 GCA_041688535.1 Prosthecobacter sp. | reverse complement strand
GTGGTGGCGGCGGCGAAGGCTGGTAACACCTGCTCAGTTTGATTTCCGAACCCGTGATGCGGGGAAACCGGTTAAACCGGTTCCTGTATCACGGGTTTTTCTGCGTTCACGAAGAGCGCGAAGACTCCGGCCAGCGCGAACGCTGCGGCACACATCCAGACGCCCTCATGGAAGTCGTTGTTGGTGTCGAAGGACTTCAACACGGCGGTGAACAGCATCGGCATCATCGCCGCACCGAAGTTCCCCCACATGTTGCCCCAGCCAAAGAGCTGCGCCTGATGCTTGCCACTGATGTCCTGCATGAAGGTCCACATCGCTGGCAGACCGATGTCCGCAAAGAAGGCCACTAGGCCAAAGGCGATCGCCATGCCCCAGGGCGAATCGGTCCCCAAGGCCAGGAGGTAGCACCCAGCGGCGGCGAACTTCGTTACCGACATCGGCAGCATGCGCCCGAGACGCCTGCCGTGCTTGCGTGAGATGTAGTCCGTCAGCATGCCGCCCAGTGGCAGGGCGGCGATGCCGATGGTCAGCGCACCCGTCGTGATCAGCCCGCTCATGCCGTCATCCAGATGCATCACTTTCTTGAGATAATCTGGCAGCGACAGAATCAGGAAGGCCCAGCCGATGTTCGTGAAGAACTGCACACCGTTGGCCATCCAGAGGTTGCCGCTGCCGCAGGCCACCCTGAGCGGAAAGCGCTTGGGCGGATCTTTGACTGGCAGGAACTCGCCGCGGCCTTCCGCCAGTAGCGTGATCTCCGCCTCATTGCAGTGTGGGTGCTGGCGTGGATGCTCACGGAACACCCGCCAGTAGCAGGCCGCCACGCCGATGCCGATCAGGCCGTACAACCAGCCTGCCCAGCGCCAGTCGCCGGATTTAAGAATCACAAACGCCGTCAGGCCCGGTGCCACTGCGCCCCCGACACGACCGCCCCAGGAGATCATGCTGCTGGCAAATCCGCGCCACTCGATGTGCGCCCAGCGCGTGAGCAAGCCGCTGCTGGCCGGATAATACCCCGCCTCCGCCAGCCCGCAGCCCAGCCGCGCCAGCAGCAGCGTGGTGAAGCCCAAGGAGAAGCTGGTCAGCGCCGTGAAGACCGACCACGTCGCGATGTAAATGCAGATCAGGATTCGCGTGCCGAAGCGGTCGCTCAGCCAGCCCGCTGGCACCTGCGCTAGCGCGTAGGCCCAGAAGAAGCCGCCTTTGACCCAGTCGATCTGCCAGCCTTCGAGCGCGATGCTTTTTTGAAACGAATCCGAGGTGATGATCTGTGCCAAGCAGATGCGGTCCAGGTACATCAGGAAGGCCACCATGGTCGCCGTGGCGAGGATTTGATGGCGGACGGCGGTGGGGCGGGCAGGAGAGGACATCACAGAGAAAGACGCTGTATTTCCACCAGCCCTAGCAGGATTCCGACTTGATGAACAGAACGAAGGCGTGCATGAGCCTAGAGACGCGGCACAAAAGCTGCGCATGGAATGCCCTTGCGCACTGTCCGCGACGCATAAAACCTTCCCTCATCATGACTGCCATTAAAAATCTCAGCGCCCTGCTCGTGCTCAGCTTCCTCGCCTCCGGCGTGCTGGGCTGGTTCCTGTTTCAATCCAACTCCGACCTCAAGTCCGCCCGCACCGAACTGAAGCAACTCCAGGCGGAGCATACCGACGAGCTGCTGGCGAAAGAAGCGGAGTTCCAGCGCACGCTTAGCGCGCAGGCCGACCAGCATCAGAAAATGATCACCTCGCTCAACGAGGACCAGGAAAAGAAGATCGACGAGCTGCGCAAAGGCGAGCGCCAGCGCCTCGCCACCGCCGCCAAGGAGTTTGAAAACATCTTTGAGGGCAACAAGATGACCCTGCAATACATCAACCTGCTGGAGGACAAGGTGAAGGCCGGCCAGACGCTCTCCAAGGCCGAGGTCGAAAAGCTCGCCATCATCACCACCGGCCTCGGCTATCTGAAAAAGCAGTACCAGAAGCCCATGCAGGAGTTTCAGGAGCTCGCCGCCTACTTTGAGGCCCAGGCCAACAAACAGGTCGAGAAGCCGAAGGGCGGCCTCTTCAAGCGCATGTTCAGCAAGGACTTCCGGGAGGCGGAAAAGGAGTTCAACCGCCAGGAAGGTGCCAAGGAGGCATTCGAGCAGGCCCAGGGCAAATTCGCCTCCTCCTACGCCCAGGCGCAGAAGGTCATGGGCTCCGTCAATCTGGATGCCGACGCGCAAATCCAGAAGCTGCATGCCTACATCGACGACAAGCAGCAGATGAACGCCGAAGACCTCTCAGCCTTCTTCGACAAAGCCCGCCAAGCCCTGCGCACGCACCAGAACGTGCTCGACTTTGAGCCAGAAGCCCCGCCACTGCCTGCTGCCAAGCCGCAGTTGTGAGGCAACGATGACGGAGGATAGGCCTCTGGCCTGTCAGTGGACCGAGGCGTCCCGCCTTTTCCCGATCAAAGGCGGGACGCCTCGATCCTTGGACAGGCCGGAGGCCTATCCTCCGTCTCTTAACGCCACCGCAGGGTCAACGCGGGCCGCAAACCACGCTGGCACCAAGGCCGCCATGAGGCAGAGGGCGACGGCGGTGGTGCAGATGATGAGGAGGTCGCAGCGGTGGGTGTGGGCGGGGGTG
>JBDNIB010000896.1:0-3744 GCA_041688535.1 Prosthecobacter sp. | reverse complement strand
TCCGCACGCAAGGCGGTGGTCAGGGCGTCCAGTTCGGCACGGTTCGGTAGCTTGTTGTGGTAGAGCAGATGCACCACCTCTTCGTAGCTGACTTTGCCAGCCAGTTCGTTGATGTCGTAACCGCAATAATACAGGATGCCCTCCGCGCCATTCACCTCCCCGAGACGAGTTTCAGCGGCAATGATTCCTTCTAGACCTTTGGAGACAACAGACATGGCAATGGGGGCTTGGGGTTAAAATGTGTTAAAGCAGATAGCGTGCTCAAACTACGGCTCAACCAAAGAGTCCTTCACACAAAAAGAAAACTGCGGCGGGGATGTCCGGCACCCCCTGCGGAGGGGAGTGCTTTCGCCTTGTGAAGACACCAGCACTGGCCTAGCTCCGCGCATGGCTGAGCCATTTCGTCTTTTATTTGTCTGCATGGGTAATATCTGCCGCTCCCCGGCGGCAGAAGGCGTCATGCGTGCGCTGGTGGCAGAGGAATGCCTCGAAAACCACGTCGCCATCCGCTCCGCTGGCACTGGTGGCTGGCACGCGGGCAATCTGCCAGACCAACGTATGCGGGCGGCGGCCAAAAATCGCGGCTACGATCTCAGCAGCCGCGCCCAACAAGTCACTGCGGACGATCTGCGCGATTATGATCTCGTGCTCGTCATGGATCAGCAAAACCTGCGCGAAACCCGTGCGTTTGACCACGAATCACGTTTCACGCCCAAAATCCGCTTGTTCTGCGAATTCTGCGCCGAGCATGACGCCAGCGAGGTGCCTGATCCTTATTACGGTGGCGAGCAGGGCTTTGAGCAGGTGCTCGATTTGCTGGAAGACGGCTGTCGCGGCGTGCTCCAACACATTCGCTCAACCCGCGCGTAAAATCGCCTCCGCCACGCGCATGCCGTCCGCTGCGGCGGAAATAATGCCGCCGGCGTAGCCCGCGCCTTCCCCGGCGGGGTAAAACTGCCGTACGCCCGTGCATTCCAACGTCTGCGGATCACGCGGGATGCGCGCAGGCGAGGAACTGCGCGTTTCTACCCCGGTGAGCACTGCGTCTTCGAGCGCAAAGCCATGTAGGCTCTTGTTGATGCGCGGAACGGCCTCCAAAATCGTATCGATCGTGTACTCGGGCAAACATTCGCGCAGATCCGTCCACACGACGCCTGGCTGATACGATGGCAGCACCTTCCCTGGTCCAGTCGAGGCACGGCCCGCCATCAAATCGCCCAGCAACTGCGCCGGGGCATGATAATTCCCGCCACCCAGTTCAAACGCGCGGCGCTCAATGCTGCGCTGAAATTCGATGCCGCTCAGCACATCGCCCGCTGGCATGTCCTCGGGCCGCACATCCACCATGAAGCCGCTGTTCGCGTTGGACTCCTCACGCGCATAGCTGCTCATCCCGTTCGTGACCACCATGCCCGGCTCCGAGTTGGACGCGACCACGAGGCCTCCTGGACACATGCAGAAGCTGTAGGCCGCGCGACCCGTGCCGCAGTGCGCCACGAATTTGTAGGGCGCGGAGCCAAGCCGAGCATCCCCAGCCCATTTGCCGTAGAGACTGCGGTCGATCAGCTTCTGCGGATGCTCAATACGCACGCCAATAGAAAACGGCTTCGCCTCAAACGGCACGCCATGCCGATGCAGCATGTAAAATGTATCCCGCGAGCTGTGACCGATGCCGAAGATGAAGCGCGAGCCTTCGATGGTCGTTCCATCTGCCAGCGTCACCGCACGCATCACGCCATCCTCGATCACGACATCGGCCACACGCGCACCGAAACGCACCTCGCCACCGAGCGCGATGATTTCCTCGCGCACATGCCGCACGACCTTGATGAGACGATCCGTGCCGATGTGCGGCCTGCTTTTGATCAAAATGTCCTCGGGAGCGCCAGCGGTCACCATTTCCCGCAGCAGCCACGGAATGCGGTGCTCGCGGTCGCGAATTTGCGTGTAGAGCTTGCCGTCGGAGAACGTCCCCGCGCCGCCTTCGCCGAACTGCACGTTCGACTCCGCGTTGAAATCCCAGCCGCGTCGCCAGAAGCCGGTCACATCACGCGCCCGGTCGCCTGCGGCCTTACCGCGCTCCAGTAGCAGCGGCTTGAGACCCGCACGCGCCAGCAACAGGCCACAAAACAAGCCGCACGGCCCCGTGCCGACGATCACTGGCCGCGCCGACGCCGTCTGCGCCACTTGTTGCGCCACTGACTGATAAGTCTCATCCGCCGCCGGGCCGATGCGCGGATTGCTACCGATGCGTTTGAGCACACGGGCCTCGTCCAGCACCTCGACCAGCAGCGTGAAGCTGAACTCCACATGGCCGCGCCGTGCATCAATCGCCCGCTGCTTCACGCGGACGCTGATCACCTCCTCGGGGCGTGCCTGAAGCAGTTTCAGCACCGCCGCACGCAGATCATCAGCGTGACGATCGACGGGAAGGAGAACCTGGGAGAGTTGCAGCATGGTAGTGCAAGCGTCTCGCTTGCAGATCACGCAAATGCAAGCGGGACGCTTGCTCTACTTCGTGTTCTTCGCCGCCTGCGCTGGCGGGGTGTGCCAGCCGAAGACCTTGTCGCCATTGAACAGCTTGTGATGCTCGGGCGTCCTGCCGTAATCCGCGATGGCACCGGCTTTTTCAACGGTGCCGACCCGCAGGTCCGCATACACATCTCCCTCATCATAGAGCACATGCATCGGATCGTTCGAGCGCAGTTCCACGCCTTTGACCGGTTTGACGACAGTGAATTTCCAGATGGTGTCGATGTGCTGGATGGACCCCAGTTCGCGATAAATCAGCGCCTTCGGCACATTTTTGAGATCATGCTGTGCCGCGAGATTGGCACGCCATGGATCGTAGGCCGGGCTGGCGGGATTGTTGTAATCTCCGGCCCAGAACGACTGGTTCGGCAACGGATCGGGCCGCGACCAGCGGATGGCGGCGGGCGACTGCGTGGCAGGGAAAGCATGGCGCAATGGCAGCGGATCGACGCGGTCGGCGATTTTGCCCACGAGCGCGAACACATCGCTCACCCGGCCATAAGTAAAAAATTGATGCGAATCGATCATCTCCGACGTGGCAACACGCGTTTTTTTGATCGTGAGACGATGCTCGTTCGTCGTCGAAAACAGGTTAAAGCTCAGTAGGTAGTCGATGTCCTTGTCCAGCGCGGCGGCGTCTTGGTGATTCATCCCCGCATCCTTCGGTGCCCGGAGTGTCTGCGTGCCAGTCGCCGTTTCCTCGGTGCTCAGGTTAAAAACGCGCATCTGACCACGACGCAGCAGGTTCGTGCTCAGGCTGTCCGCCAGCGCCCGGCCCAGATCCGGCCGGCGTGCGCCGTCCACCGTCACATCCTCGGCCAAAATGGCGACCTTGGGCTTCTCGGCGCTTTTCACACTCCAATCCCCATCGGCGTGCAGCCGGGAGACAATGACCGTGCTCAAAAGAGCGGCCGTGGCGAAAACATGGAAGTGCTGATTCATGGCCGTGTTGGAAGTCCGGTGATGCTAACGGTTCAAAAATCGTTTGGGAAGAAAAATCTTTAGGCACACAGCCCGCCCGAGTTGCCTCACAAAGAAAGACACCCGGCGGGGGGGGGCGAGTGAGGAGCTGGCGGAACGTTGCCTCCAAATGAATGACACCGGATGGACCCACCATCCGCCATGAGTCAATTGAGTCGAAAAGAGTATCTAGCCGAGATGCGCTGGCGCTATGCCCAGAGCGGTCTGCAGGGCAAGAGTCGTCTGCTGGAC
>JBDNIB010000895.1:0-3246 GCA_041688535.1 Prosthecobacter sp. | reverse complement strand
CTCTGCGGATGCACAAGGGTGCCATCGAAGTCGAAGCAGAGGATGAAACGGTGTTTGGGGGCGGCCATGAATGCAGAGGCGCGCATTCATGCCGTGAAAGAGCCGGGCTGCAACACCGCGATCATGCGCCACGTCGCGAGGCCGCACAGCGCCCACAGCACGATCTCATACAGCATGAGCACCGGCAGTCGCGCACTCCGCCGCCGTGCGCGCCGCACCAGCGCCTCGCAGGCCCAGAGCAGACAGAGGACTAACGGCGCATACAGCGCGAGCGGTCGCTGACTCTGGGTCAAAACCGGCGTGTCCCAGCCGAAATCAAGGGTGCAGACGAGCAGCGACAGCACGCTGAACAAGACCACGGGAGCCGTCTCCGGGTGCAGTGCCTGTCCGGCGTGATGCGCACGCGGTAGCACAAAGCAGAGCATGAGCAGCAGCATGCTGAGCACCGCCGCCAGCGCGGCCACGAACACGCCACGCGGGCAGGGAAATGGCTGCGCATCCCAAGGCTGTATCAGCACCGATTGAAACATGCTTTGTGCCCCATGCTGCAGCCGCGTTTTCACCAGTTCCGGTGCGTGACTGGCCATGTAGTTCGCATAGTTGGGCTGCTGATCCACTGGCACCGCCTGTTTGGCTTCCAGAGTTTGATGCGTGACCGTCCAGGTGCGCAGTTCGTCCGCGCTGTCGAACCACCGCCAATGAAACGGCATCGCCTCGCCATGGGTGCGGTAGGCATGCGCTAGCATCGGCCCGACGGTGATGAAATGGCAGGCCACCAGCAGCAGCATGCCCAGCCAGTGATTGCGCCACACCCAGAGCGATGTGCCGCCCTCCTCCCTGGGCAGATGCTCCAAGATCCAGCCCCACAGCCAGCGCAGAGTGCTCACCCCGACAAACACCAGCAGCAGCGGCGTGGCCGTAGGCGCGGTGAGATTTGTCAGTGCGGCGAGAAAGCCGATCATGCCATACAACCACAGCGAATTTCGCTTTAATGCGGCGATGCAGCACACCCAGGTGAGCAGAAACAGGATGGCAAAGGGCATGTCAGGCATGAAATCTTTCCCTGACGGCAACAGCACGCCAAAGCCCGTCAAAATGACCGCCAGCAGGGCCGCAGGCACCGAAAAGGCCCGCGCCAAGGCCAGTCCGAGAAACATCAGTAGCGTCAGAGTGAAGGTCAGTTTTGCTACCTGCACGCGCTTGGCAAAACGTGCGGAATAACCCGGCGCGGTGCCCGCCGTGTCCGTGTCATCCATCATCCATGCGGCCAGCCAGGGCCAGAGCGGGCGCACTAGGCCGTCCGTGCGGTGCGGCAGCCAGTTGTTCAGCGGCTCGGACACGCCAAGGGTGAAGTCGAGCTGCTGGTCCTGGTGCGCCTCCGCCGTCAGTGCCAGATGACGCTGCTCCATCTCATGCGGGCTACGCAGCTCGGCGGGGGAGGGGAACTGCTGCCAAAAAGCTATGGCATAGGCCCAGCCCAACGCGCTCAAACACACCAGCACCACCACCGACCGGCCGCCGCGCAGCCACAGTTTCGTTAGGTGGAGGAACGCGGATTTGCCCGGCATGGTGCGGCGAGTGAGGCGTTCGAGTTATTTGCGCGGCCGCACCTTGATTTCCACGCGGCGGTTCATGCCCTGCTGCTCCGCCGTGCCAGCGGTGCTGACGATGGGCTTCGACTTGCCCATGCCCATGGCCTGAATGCGATCACTGCCGAGACCGAGCGACTCACGCAGCCAGCTCACCACCGCGTTCGCGCGGCGCATGCTCAGCTCCAGATTGAAATCCTCACCGCCGAAGCTGTCCGTGTGGCCTTCGATGATGAACAGCGAATCCGGGTTCTTTTGAATCAGGAATCCCAACTTCATGAGGCTCAGACGTGCCCCTTCGGCCAATTGGTCGCTGCCGTACTCGAATAGCAGGTCAGTCGGCATCAGGATCGGGGCCGTGCTGCCGCCCATCCTGCCACCACCGCCGAGGAGGTCATCGAGATTGCTGAAACCCTTCACGCGTGCGCCAGCGGCGGTCGCCGTGCCCTGGCTCTTCAGCGCATCCAGCAGGCCGCTGTCCATCTTCCCGCCCAGACCGGGATCGAGTGTGCCTGCGTCTAAAAGCATTTGTTTTTCCGACACCGGTTTGGACAAAATCTCCCGCCGCACACTCGCCATCTCCGCCGCGAGGTCAGGTGCGGCCACGGATTGCGGTGCGAGCAGCATGGCCATGTCCGTCGCCTTGGGTGCGCCGGGTGCACCATCGCCGGGATCATTGGCGCGGATGAAATTCGTGATTTCCTTCACGTTCGGCGTGAGGTCGATCTCCTGATTTTTCGGCAGCTCCTGCAGCTTGTCGAAATCATCCAGCTTTGGCTCAAATGCCTTCATGTCCGGCACATTGCCCGGCGCGATGGTCTCCGGGATCTGCTGGATGGCCTCCTGGTCCTTGAGCTTCTGTTCGCTGATGCGGATACGCTCCGGCATCTCGCGCGGCTTGATCGGACTCACGGCAGCGATGCCCAGTGTCTCAAACCCGACCACCAGCAGCATGTGAAACACCACGGAGAGGATCAGCGCGAACATGACCCACCATTTCAGGCTCCAATCTTCGCGGGAACGAAAGGAGGACTGCGGAGTGGTCCACTCAGGGGGATGGGTGACGGCGGCCATGACGCACGGATGCTACCACGGCGGTAAAGGTTTGCACGCGGCACTTTCGCGCCCGGTCTGGGCGCTGCCGCTACTCGTATCCGTCAAGCGTAGCACGCTTGGGCGTCTGTCATTGTGCGCAAGTGTCAACTTGATGAAGCGCATTATAATAACCCTGCGATGGCACCTTCAGCGACCGCAGAAGCTGCGGTTTTTCTGTCAAAACGCAGCATGCGCCCCAGTAGCCCGCCGGGATCAGCACGGCTTCCATCGCAGCTAAATAAACATTTAGTTTAATGGAGGGTGCGCAATTTATCTTGATCGACAGCTGAAAAACTGATTAAACAGAAATAATTCAAGTCGAAAATCATGCGAAATTCCTTCCCATGCTCCATGTGTAACCACGCGCAGACAGATGGGCTTAGGCTTGCAGGGAGCAGGGGCGCCATAAGCGCTAACTTAAGGTGGACAAGGCAGCTATGCTTGCTAGCTATTGTGCGCATGCAAACGATGGCTGACGGTAATTGGGACTACCTGCTCAAACTTCTACCTAGCGACTGGGAGCACTCGGCCAAGGAGCTTGGGGCCGCCCGCCGTTTGCGCG